>CALWXI010000110.1 GCA_944385455.1 uncultured Oscillospiraceae bacterium
CCCAGATGACCTTCGGCTTCTCCCGCGACGACGCCGGCAAGTTCCTGGGCGCTTACTACGACAAGAAGATCTACGAGAACGATCCCTTCGCCAAGCTGGACCAGATCGGCGTGGGCCGTCTGGTGGATATGGCCTGCAAGCTGGGCCGCTCCACCAACCCCAACCTGCACCTGGGCATCTGCGGCGAGCACGGCGGCGATCCTTCCTCTGTGGAGTTCTGCCACCGCACCGGATTGGACTACGTATCCTGCTCTCCCTTCCGGGTGCCCATTGCGCGCCTTGCCGCCGCCCAGGCTGCCATCAAGGACGCCAAATAAAATCTCCCATATGCTGCATCCGGCCACGGAATCCCGTGGCCGGATGCTTTTTTGTCCCCTTTTGTCTATTTTGCATATAGCTTTTTTCAGCAAACTGTTGTAAAGTGCAACTGTTGACTTTTACAACGAAGGAGGCCGGATATGTCAGACCGCATCGAGGTCCTGCGCCGCATCGAGCGGCAGTACCTGCGGGATCAGCTGGGGGAACTGGAATTGCAGATGGTGGATGCCTATGTGCTCCGGCTGCTGGCCCGGCAGACGGACGCTCTCCGGCAAGAGGACATTGCTCAATGGATCGTGCTGGACAAGGGATCCGTGGCCCGTTCCGTGGCCCGGCTGGAGAAGCGAGGGCTGATCGCGCGCACCGTCAGCGACCAATGCCGCCGGGAAAAACGAGTGGCCCTTACCACCGCCGGTGCCGATGCAAACGCCCGTATCAGCCGAATTCTGGATACCTGGAACGCGATCCGCTACCAGGGCTTTACGGAGGACGAACGGTTCCTGTATGAATCCTTCCTGGAGCGTATCACGGAAAACGTCACCCAATACCGACAAGGAGGCACGCACAATGGTCAAAAATCTCACTGAGGGCGCACCGCTGCGGCTGCTGTTCTTCTTCTCCATGCCCATGGTGGTGGGCAACCTGTTCCAGCAGCTTTACAACATGGTGGATACCGCCGTGGTGGGCAAATTCGTGGGCGAGGACGCCGTGGCCGCCGTGGGCTCCTCCTTCCCTATCGTGTTTTTGTCCGTAGCTGTGGCAGCGGGCCTTTCCATGGGCTGCAATGTGGTGGTCTCTCAGCTCTTCGGCGCGGGACGCATCCATGAAATGAAGACCACCATCTCCACCGCCATTCTGTCGCTGAGCGTGCTGGGCCTCATCATCATGGGTCTGGGAACACTTTTTGCCGGATCGCTGCTGGAGCTGCTGGGCACGGATCCGGACATCATGACCGACTCCCGGACCTATCTGCAGATCTATTTCGGCGGCGCCGTGTTCCTTTTCCTCTACAACACCCTCAACGGCATCTACAATGCCCAGGGAGACAGCCGCACGCCTCTCATCTTTCTGATGATCTCCAGCCTCGCCAACATTGTGCTGGACCTGCTGTTCGTCATCCAGTTCCACATGGGCGTGGCGGGCGTGGCCTGGGCCACGCTGATTTCCCAGGGCCTGTGCGCCGCGGCTTCGCTGCTGGTGCTTTTTTACCGCCTCAAGCATATGGCCAGCGAGCCGGCCCATCAGGGTGAAAAGGTGGCGCTTTTCCACATGGTGGCCGTCAAGCGCATTGCCCAGATCGGCCTGCCCTCCATGTTCCAGCAGGCCCTGGTATCCCTGTCCATGATGATGATGCAGGGCCTGGTGAACTCCTACGGCAAGGTGCTGGTTGCCGGCTACACTGCCGCCACCAAGATCGACACCCTGGCCATGCTGCCCAACATGAACTTCTCCAACGCCATGTCCAGCTATACCGCCCAGAACATCGGCGCCGGCAAGTTCGACCGGGTGAAGCAGGGCCTGCGGGCCTGCCTTTTCATGGTGGTGGTGTTTTCCCTGCTCATCACTGTGGTGATCTTCCTGTTCGGGGACAACCTGCTCTCCCTCTTCCTGGACCCCGGCGACACCTCCGGCGCCTTGGGCTACGGCCTGACCTATATGCACACCGTGTCCGTGTTCTACATTCTCATGGGCCTTTTGTTCGTGGCCAACGGCATGCTTCGGGGTGCCGGCGACATGGGGGCCTTCACCGTCAGCTCCGTGGCAAATCTTTTCTCCCGGGTGGGCATCGCCTATGCTCTGGCCTATCTGACCCCGCTGGGCGCCAACGCCATCTGGTGGTCCATCCCCGCCGGCTGGGCCGTGGGCAGCATCTTCTCCCTGCTGCGGGTCCGCAGCGGAAAATGGATCCGCCAGGCCATCGGCGACGAGATCCCTTCCTGAGACATGAAAAAGCCTGCCGGAAACCGTGGTTTCCGGCAGGCTTTTCTTTTATGTCTCCTCAGGCGGCTGCTCCGGCACCTCAGACGGGGCCGGATGTTCTTTTTGATAATGCTCGGGATAGTAGCCGCTGAAGGCTTCCATTTTCTTGTTCAGATTGGCGCAGTACTCCTCCGCACGCTGGAAGGTAAATCCTCCCGGGAAAAAGCTGTTGACCACCAGAGCCACGATTACGCCGATGGTGGTATCCAGGATCCGGTTCAGGGCATAGCTCACATAGCTGTCCACCGGGGTGTTGAACAGCAGGATGCTCAGCACCACGCCGCCGGGCTGCACACCGCCCACCCAGAATACCTGGCACAGCAGGATCAGCAGCACCACGCCGATGAACGTCAGCAGCACCAGCAGCAGCGACCGGCCGCCATCAGGGTGAAAGATCAGGTAAATCCGGAACATGACAATGCCCAGCAGACCGCCGATCAAGGTGCCGAACACCCGGTTTCCCCCATGAAGCTTGGAGGTCTCCAGATCGCTGCCCATGCCGAAAATGGCGCCGATACAGGCGAAGGCAGGACTGCGGTCCAGAAAAAAATAGATCAGGGCGCAGAATGCCGCGGCGGTGGCGGTCTTGATGTTGCGCATGCCGATTTTGGGGCGGTGGGTCGGCTGATTCATAATGGCGATCTCTCCATATCCGAAAGATTTTGGATGAGGAAGGCTGCTTACGTTATAGTGTACCACAAATTGCCACCCCTGAAAAGACCGCGTTAAGATTTTCCTTTTTTACCGGCGGCACATCTGCAGAAAGGCCCCGGCCTGCAGCACAGGCGCGGCCAGCACCGTCCACTGTCCCAGCCGGGGCGCCAGCGCGCCGCCCAGAGCCGCGCCCGCCAGGAAGCAGGCGATGACGGCAAAATAGCATCCGGCGGTCCGGGCGGCGTCTGGCTCTCCCGATATCCAGCGGCTCAGCGCCTCTGTGCCGCTGCGCAGGTTCCCGGTGCACATGGTGGAGGCAAAGGCCCGGCCCCGGACCTTCCGAAAGGTCTGGACCTGCAGGGCACAGACAAAAGACACCGCCACGTTCACCCCGCTGTCCCACCGGCCCAGAGGCACCCAGGCCGCCGCGGCCGCCAGCAGGATCTCCAGCGCCAGCACCGTGTGCCGCCAGTGCAGCACTCCGGCCCGTTCCCCCCAGCGCCGTCTGGCCCATTCCGCCGCCAGCACCCCCAGAGCGAAGGCACCGATGGGTATCAAATAGCCCAGCGCCGTCTGCCAGGCTCCTTCCGCCGCGCGGACCGCCAGCAGCACCATATTGCCGGTCTGCGCATTGGCGAACACTCCGCCCCGGCACAGATAGGTGTATGCGTCCAGCAGTCCGCCGCTGAGGGCCAGCAGCGCCGCCGCCGCAAAGGACTCCGAGGGCTGATAGGTTTTCCTCACATCTGCCATCTCCTTTGAAACGGGCCGGCGCCTCCCGCAGAGGGGCGCCGGCCCGTTCCCGCCGCGTCAGGCGGGGCTTCTCAGTATTCCACTTCGCCGGTGTAGACCAGCTTGGCGTCGCCCGTGAGGGTGATCTTCTCGTCGGTGTAGTTCACCACCAGATCGCCGCCCCGGACCCGGACGGTAATGTCGCTGCCCTTGGCGCACAATCCGTTGGCCACTGCCGCCACCACTGCCGCGCAGGCACCGGTGCCGCAGGCCAGCGTCTCGCCGCTGCCCCGCTCCCAGACCCGCATCTTGATGGTGCTGGGATTCACCACTCGGATGAACTCCGTGTTGATCCGCTCCGGGAAGTAGGGCGCGTGCTCGAACCGGGGGCCGATAAAGTCCACGTCCACAGCGTCCACCCGGGGACAGAACACCACGCAGTGGGGGTTGCCCACGTCCACGCAGGTGATGTGATAGGGCCGGCCGCCGATCCGTACGGGATAGTCCACCACGGTCTTTTCCGGAATGGTGAAGCGCAGGGCGGCGGTATCCAGCGTGGCATACCCCATGTCCACACAGGCCGAGGTGACCTTGCCGTTGGTGGTGTAGAGCTGGACATGCTTGACTCCCTTGCCCGTCTCAATGCTCATCTCCTCTTTTTCCACGATGCCGTTGTCATAGAGGTACTTGCACATGCACCGCAGCGCGTTGCCCGCCATGAGGCCCTCGCTGCCGTCGCTGTTGAACATCCGCATCCGGGCATCCGCCTTGGCGGAATATTCCATGAGGACGATGCCGTCGGCGCCGATGCCATAGTGGCGGTCGCAGAAGGTGACGCACAGCGATTCCGGACAGGTGATCTCACCGCGGAAGTTTTCCAGGAAAATATAGTCGTTGCCGCAGGTCTGCATCTTGGCAAAGCGCAGCTTCTGCCGCTGCGCACGCAGATGGCAGATATCGATGAGTTCCGTGTTCTGCTGGGTGTAGCGGGAGGCCAGGATGTCCGTCAGGGCGTTGGCAGTATCCAGACTCGTCAGGCATGGAATTCCCAGCTGCACGCAGCGGTGGTTCAGATGGATGAAGTCCCGGATATAGCTGGGCTCCGTGGAGCCTGTGAGAATCACGTAGTCGATCTTCCCCTCCTCCAGCATCTGGAACACCCGGTTGTCCTTGCCCAGCTTGCCCACCACTTCCACGTCGGTGCCAAGCTGGGAGATCTCGTTGGCGGTGCCGTCGGTGGCGTAGAGCTTGTAGCCCATCTCGTCCAGCTTCCGGGCGATGTTGACGAGCTCCGGCTGATCCCGGTGGTTCACGGAGATCAGCACACCGCCCCGGGTCTCCTTTTCCACCTTGTACCCGGCGGAGACCAGACCCTTGAACATGGCCTCCTGGAGGTTCTTGCCCAGGCCCAGCACCTCGCCGGTGGACTTCATCTCCGGGGAGAGCGCGGCGTTGGCGTCGGTGATCTTCTCAAAGGAGAACACGGGCACCTTCACGGCCACGTAGGGCGGCTGGCGGTAGAGACCGGTGCCGTAGCCCAGGGACTTGAGGGGCTGGCCCACCATGACCCGGGTGGCCAGATCCACCATGGGCACGCCGGTGACCTTGGAGATATAGGGCACGGTACGGCTGGCCCGGGGGTTCACCTCGATGACATACAGCTCGCCCTGGTAGATGAGGTACTGAATGTTGATGAGGCCCCGGGTGCCCAGGGACAGGGCCAGCTTCTCGGAGCAGTCGATGATGACCTTGAGCATCTTGTCGCCGATGGAGAAGGGCGGATAGACGGCAATGGAGTCGCCGGAATGGACGCCGGTGCGCTCAATGTGCTGCATGACGCCGGGAATCAGCACGTCGGTGCCGTCGGAGATAACGTCCACCTCCAGCTCCTTGCCCATGAGGTACTGATCCACCAGCACCGGGTTTTCGATCTTGCCGGAGAGGATGACCTCCATATAGGTACGCACATCCTCATCGTTGTGAGCGATGACCATGTTCTGGCCGCCGATGACGTAGCTGGGGCGCAGCAGCACGGGATACCCCAGCTCATGGGCGGCGTCCAGGGCACCCTGCATGCCGGTGACGCCCATGCCCTGCGGCCGCTTGATGGAAAAGCGCTCCAACAGCTCATCAAACCGCTCCCGGTCCTCCGCCATATCGATGGACTCGGCGCTGGTGCCCATGATCTGGACGCCGTGGCTGTCCAGGTACTGGGTAAGCTTGATGGCAGTCTGTCCGCCGAAAGCCACCACCACGCCCACAGGCTTCTCCACATCGATGATGTGCATCACATCCTCTGGGAAGAGGGGCTCAAAGTACAGCCGGTCGGCGGTATCATAATCGGTGGAGACGGTCTCGGGGTTGTTGGTGACAATAACCACCTCGTAGCCCAGGTCCTTCAGCGTCCGAACGCAGTGGACGGAGGAATAGTCAAACTCAATGCCCTGACCGATGCGGATGGGACCGGAGCCCAGCACCATGATGACGGGCTTGCCGGACCGGGGGAAGGTCCGGGATTCGCAGAAACGGTCGAAGGAGGAGTAGAAATAGGGGGTCTCGGCGTCAAATTCTGCGCCGCGGGTGTCCACCATCTGGTACACGGCCGGGGCGGCCTCGCAGGGCAGAACCTGGGCGTGAGCCAGCCGCAGCAGCGTCTGATCGGGATAGCCCATTTTTTTGCCGGCGGCATAGCGCTCCGCCGTCAGGCCCTCCTTCTCCAGAGCCTGCTCGAACTTTGCCATCTTCCGGAGCTTTGCCAGGAACCAGCGGTCGATGCGGGTGATGGCGAAAATCTCATCCACGCTGACGCCGGACTTCAGCGCTTCGAACACGGTGAAGATCCGGTGGTCATCCACCCGGCGAAGCCGCTCCCAGATGGGGGCGTCGTCATCGGGGTCGGGCTTGCGGTTCAGAGAGTCCATGCCGATCTCCGCACCCCGGACGGCTTTCATCAGCGCCATCTCAAAGCTGGGACCGATGGCCATGACCTCGCCGGTGGCCTTCATCTGGGTGCCCAGAGTGCGGGAAGCGTCGGCAAACTTGTCGAAGGGCCACTTGGGCATCTTCACCACGATATAGTCCAGAGTGGGCTCGAAACAGGCGCAGGTCTTGCCGGTGATATCGTTTTTGATCTCGTCCAGAGTATAGCCCAGAGCGATCTTGGTGGTAATTTTGGCGATGGGATAGCCGGTAGCCTTGGAGGCCAGGGCCGAGGAGCGGCTGACGCGAGGGTTCACCTCGATGACGGCATATTCAAAGGTATCGGGGTTCAGCGCCAGCTGGCAGTTGCACCCGCCCACGATTCCCAGATGGGTGATGATGTCCAAAGACGCGGAGCGGAGCATCTGGAACTCCTTGTCCGCCAGAGTCTGGGTGGGGGCCACCACGATGGAGTCGCCGGTGTGCACGCCCACAGGGTCCAGGTTTTCCATGGAACAGACGGCAATGACATTGCCCACGCTGTCCCGCATGGTCTCGAACTCGATCTCCTTCCAGCCGAAGATGGCTTTCTCCACCAGCACCTGTGTGATGGGGGAGGCATCCAGACCGGTCTGGGCGATGACCCGCAGCTCCTGCTCATTTTTCGCCGCGCCGCCGCCCGCGCCGCCCAGGGTAAAGGCGGGGCGGACAATGACAGGATAACCGATGCGGCCGGCCACGGCCAGCGCGTCTTCCACCGTCTCGGCAATGTCCGAGGCAATGACCGGCTGGCCGATCTCCGCCATGGCCTCCTTAAAGAGCTCCCGGTCCTCCGCCCGGGAGATGGCCTTGGCGTCGGTGCCCAGCAGCCGCACATGCTGGGCCTCCAGGAAGCCCTCCTTGTCCAGCTGCATGGCCAACGTCAATCCCGTCTGGCCGCCCAGGCCCGCCAGGATGGAATCCGGCTTTTCCTTGAGGATGATCCGCTTGATGGTCTCCACCGTCAGCGGCTCCAGATAGATCTCATCCGCCATGGCCTGATCCGTCATGATGGTGGCGGGGTTGGAGTTGCACAGCACCACGTTGACTCCCGCCTCTTTGAGGATGCGGCAGGCCTGCGCGCCGGCGTAGTCAAACTCGGCAGCCTGGCCGATGACAATGGGACCGGAGCCGATGACGAGGACTTTCTTAATACTGGTATCCAGAGGCATTACCGCACACCGCCTTTCATGAGATCCACAAACCGGTCAAAGAGGAAGGATGTATCCTTGGGACCCGTGCAGGCCTCGGGATGGAACTGCACCGTAAAGGCCCGCAGCTCCGGATAGTCGATGCCCTCGCAGGTACCGTCGTTGGCGTTGGCAAAGGACACCCGGCCCATTTTCACCGTGCCGGAATCCACCGCGTAGCCGTGGTTCTGGCTGGTGATGTAGGTCCGCACGCCGTTCAGGTCCCGCACAGGCTGGTTGACGCCCCGGTGGCCGTACTTGAGCTTGTAGGTGGAGCCGCCGGCGGCCAGGGCCGTCAGCTGGTGGCCCAGGCAGATGCCGAACACCGGGACCTTACCCAGGAGGGCGCGGATCTGGTCGATCTGATAGACGTTCTCCGCGGGGTCCCCGGGACCGTTGGAGAGCATGACGCCGTCCGGCCGGGCCGCCAGGATCTCCTCAGCGGAAACGGCGGCGGGCAGCACCGTCACGGTGCAGCCCCGCTTCTGGAGCTCCCGGATGATGTTGTGCTTGGCGCCGTAGTCGATGAGGCTGACGCGGAAGCGCTCCTCTCCCACCGCCGGATGCTCCGACGGGGCCCGGCAGGTGACGGCCTCCACCACGCCGGTAACAGCATAGCGTTCCACTTCCTGAAGGTCGGCGGGGACTTCGTCGCAGATGGCGGCGTTCATGACGCCGTGCTCCCGGATGATCCGGGTCAGCTCCCGGGTGTCCACGCCATACAGGCCCGGCACCCCCTGCTCTTTGAGGAAGCTGTCCAGATCGCAGTCCGTACGGAAATTGGACGGCGCCTCGCACCACTCCCGGACCACATAGCCCCGGACGCAGCACGCGCCCTCAAAGTCCTCCCGGATGATGCCGTAGTTCCCGAGGAGGGGGTAGGTCTGCATGACAATCTGCCCGGCATAGCTGGGGTCTGTCAGCGTCTCGATATAACCGCACATGCCGGTGGTGAACACCAGTTCCCCCACGGTTTCGGTGTCCGCGCCGAACCGGATGCCCTCAAACACCCGGCCGTCCTGCAGCACCAGATATCCCTTTTTCATAGGCTCCTCCCACTTTTGACCGCATTACGCCAATTTTATGGTATTTGAAAAATATTATGACGGTTTTTTCCATGTCCGTCAATGCTTTCTTGCGCCTGGCTCATAGGACTTTCCCGCAGGAGAGGTAATACTTTTTGTGCATTTTCCTGGACCCGTTCACCGGAGACGGAAAGACATTGCGCGGCTGGCGGCGGCGCGGTATAATGATACTGATTTTTCTTTGAGAGGGGGCGGCGCGGCATGGCGAGGCGTCTGGACCGGTTCACCCAGCCATTCGTCCAAAGCCGGATCCCTTTCCTGCTGACGGAAGTGCTCACCGACGGCCGCGGTGAGATGACCGATCTGGTATGCCGCTTCGCCAACGCCGCCGCCGGGACGCTGCTGGGCCTGCCGCCGGAGGAGCTGACGGGCGCCCGGTTCACCCGCCGCTTTCCCGGCCGTTCCCTCTCTCCTCTCGCTCCTTTGGCGGAAGTGGCCTTCTCCGGCTCCGCCGCCTCCTTTCCCTACGTCACGCTGCTGGGCCGGCAGATCACCATCACCTGCTACCAGCCTGCCTACGGCATGGCCGCTGTGATCCTGGACAGTCCCGGCGAGGAGGACCCCTCTCTGCTGGCCGAGCGTCTTCCCGCCGCCGCCTGCGTGCTGGAGCTGAGCCGTGATGGCCTCAAGTGCCTGTTTTTCAACCAGCAGCTCTGCCGGCTGACGGGCTGGAGCCGCAGGGAGCTGCTGGATCTCAGCGGCGGAGACTTTGCCCGCCTCGCCGCGACGGAGGACTGGCCGGACCTGCTCCAGGCCCTGCTGGACGCCGCCAGGGATCAGCGATCCCTGGCCCATGAATTCCGGCTGCTGCGCCGGGAGGGAGCCCCCCTCTGGGTGGACCTGCGGGCCGAACACATCCACAGCCGGGAAAACCGCTCCACGTTTTACGCTCTGCTGCTGGACATCGACCGGCGCCGCCGGGACCGCCAGCTTCTTACCCAGGCCACGGCCCAGCTGACCTCCTCTCAGGCCAGGCTCTCCGCACTGTTCCAAAATCTCCCCGGCGGGTTCTGCCTGCTGCGTCAATCCCCGGATGGCGTCCTGCAGCCTCTGGAGATCAGCCGGGGACTTTCGGCACTTTTGAACCTTTCTCCCGCCGCTTTGCGCCGTCTGGCCGGAGACCCGCTGCGCCGGGTTCTGCCTGCCGACCGGGAGCCGCTGGCCGCCGCCATTGCCCGTGCCCATGCCATGGACGTGCCGCTGCGGCATGTTTGCCGCCTGCGGCCCAAGGGCGGCGGCACCGTGTGGATACAGCTGGACGCCATTCGTCAGCCGGAACCGGACGGCGGAGCTCTGATCTACGCCGCCTGCCAGGACATTACGGGAAGCAAGGAATTGGAGGCGGAATTGATGTTCCAGCGCCAGCTGACCCAGCTGCTGGAACGGACCGCCGTGGTGCTGCTGGACTATGATCCGGAATCCGATACCGCCCGCATCCACCGCCGGGACTCTGACGGCCGGGACGGCGTCCACGTGGTACGGAACTATCTGGCCACGGCGCAGGAGGACACCCCCATCCACCCGGAGGACCGACGCCGTCTGGCGGCCGGTGTGCGCCGGGCTGCCGCTCATCCGGCAGTGGAGACCCTGGAATACAGGGCCGATTACGACGGCCGGGGCTGGCGGAGTTACCGCGTCACCTGGCTGCGCCAAATCGACTCCCAGGGGAATGTCACCCGGCTTTTGGGCAAAGCGGAGGATATTACCGCCGCCAACGCCGCGGCAGAGCGCTTCCAGCAGCTGTGCGCCGCCCAGCGGCGGACGGCGCCGGACGTCCTGGCAGTGGTCCGGCTGGACCTCACGGACGACCGCATCCAAAATGCTCAGGCCACAGGATACCTGAAGCAGGTCCTTTTTGGAAACACGGCGGATGCCTGTCTGCGTCACCTGAGCGCCAACGTACCGGATCCGGCCCAGCAGGCGCGGTTTTCCGCCTGCTTCTCCCGGCAGGCCCTGCTGGACTCCCTCCAGCGCGGACAAAGTGAACTCCGGCTGGAACACCGCTTCACGGCAGAAGGCGGACTGGCTCCGTGGGCGGAAACCTGCGTGCAGCTGCTTCCGGACCCGGACAGCGGCCACGCCGTGGCCTTCTGCGCCATCCGCAGCATTCAGGACCGCCGCTGTGCCCTTCCCATGATCCAGGCGCTCTCCGGCTCCTGGGCAGCAGTCCTCACAGTGGACGCCGCCACCGGCGTCTGCCGTCTCTGGAGCGGGGGAGCGCCCCTTCCCTCCGGCATGACCTACCGCGCGCTGGCAGCCGGACGCGGCCGGACCCATACCCCCTCCTCCGGCCGCACCGCCGTCCGCCGGGCCGCCCGGCTGGAGACGGTCCTGGCCCATTTGGAAACCGCGGAGACCTACCGGCTGGAAATGCCGGCTGACAGCGCCGCGCTCTTGAGCGGCCGGACGCTCTGCTGGCAATGGCTGGATCGGACCGGAGGGACCCTGCTGCTCACCATCTCCGGCCCGCCTCTGGACGGTATCTTCTGAACAAAAAACCGTGCGTCTGCGACGCACGGTTTTTTTACATGATGGAGGATACCGGACTCACTCGTCCAGCTTGAGGACCGCCAGGAATGCCTCCGTGGGAATCTGCACCGATCCCAGGGACCGCATCTTCTTCTTGCCCTCCTTCTGCTTTTCCAACAGCTTCTTTTTCCGGGTGATATCGCCGCCGTAGCACTGGGCCAGCGCGTCCTTGCGCATGGCCTTGACGGTCTCCCGGGCAATGACCCGGCCGCCGATGGCCGCCTGGACAGGGATCTCGAAGAGCTGGCGGGGGATATTCTCCTTGAGCTTTTCGCACAGCCGCCGTGCCCGGGGATAGGCCTTATCCTTGTGGGCGATGAAGCTCAAAGCGTCCACGCCTTCCCCGTTGAGCTTCAGATCCACCTTCACCAGCTCGCTGGGCCGGTAGCCGGAGAGCTCATAGTCCAGGGAAGCGTAGCCCCGGGTGTTGGCCTTCAGAGCGTCGAAGAAGTCGTAGATGATCTCATTGAGGGGCATCTGGTAATGCATCTCCACCAGATTCGTGTCCAGATACTGCATATCCTTGAACTCACCCCGGCGGTCCTGGCACATGGGCATGATGCTGCCCACGTACTCGTTGGGGGCGATGATGCTCACCTTCACATACGGCTCCTCCGCCCGCTCGATGACAGCGGGGTCCGGGTAGTTGTGAGGATTGTCCACCGCCACCATGGTCCCATCGGTCTTGTAGACGTGATAGATGACGGAGGGCAGCGTGGTCACCAGATCCAGATCGAATTCCCGCTCCAGCCGTTCCTGGATCACTTCCATGTGAAGCATGCCCAAAAAGCCGCACCGGAAACCGAAGCCCAGCGCCACGGAGCTCTCCGGTTCAAAGCTCAGCGCCGCGTCGTTGAGCCGCAGCTTTTCCAATGCATCCCGCAGGTCCGGATACTTGGACCCGTCTTCGGTGTAGATACCGCAGTAAACCATGGGCTGCACGGGCCGGTAGCCGGGCAGCGCCTCGGCGGCGGGATTGGCGGCGTCGGTGACGGTGTCGCCCACCCGGGTATCCTGGACGTTTTTGATGCTGGCGGTAAAGTAGCCCACCTCGCCGGCCTCCAGCTTCTCACAGGATTCCATGCCCAGGGGCAGCAGATGACCGCACTCCACCACCTGGTACTGGGCGCCGGAGGCCATGAGTTTTACCGTCTGCCCCGTGCGGATGGAGCCGTCCATCACCCGCATATAGACGATGACGCCCCGGTAACTGTCGTACTGGCTGTCAAAGATCAGCGCCTTCAAAGGGGCGTTCACGTCTCCCCTGGGGGCCGGGACGTTCCGCACCACGTCCTCCAGCACCGCCTCAATGTTGGTGCCCATCTTGGCGGAGATCTCCGGGGCGTCCATGGCCGGCAGGCCGATGATGTCCTCTACCTCCTGCTTGGCCTTGCGGGGATCCGCGGCGGGCAGATCGATCTTGTTGAATACCGGCAGGATCTCCAGCTCATGCTCCATGGCCAGATATGTGTTGGCCAGGGTCTGGGCCTCCACGCCCTGGGTGGCGTCCACCACCAGCACCGCCCCCTCACAGGCCGCCAGGGACCTGGAGACCTCATAGTTGAAGTCCACATGACCCGGTGTGTCGATGAGATTCAGCTCGTAGCTCTGGCCGTCCCGGGCCTTGTAGTCCAGCTTCACCGCCCGGGCCTTGATGGTGATGCCCCGCTCCCGCTCCAGGTCCATGTTGTCCAGCAGCTGGTTTTCCATCTGCCGCTGGCTCACCGCCTCGCACTTTTCCAGCAGCCGGTCCGCCAGGGTGGACTTGCCGTGGTCAATGTGGGCGATGATGGAAAAGTTCCGGATGTTGCTCTGTTTGCTCATATTGCATAAACCTCCGTTGGGGTCTGAAAATGCCGCTTCCCAGCCGGTCACGAACCCGGCTGCCACACCACCGGCGCGCCGTGGTCGATGTTCCACTTCCACCAGAACGCGTCGGTCCAAAGCTGGTCATAGTCATAGTTTACCACAAATTCCCGCCAGCCCGCCAGCTTCTCTTCCGCATCTTCCGCCGTCAGCAGGCACGTGCCATCCGCGATCCGCTCCAGCACCAGGGCGTCCGCCTCGCCGGAGCAGTGGATATAATCGCAGTAATAGTCCAGGTTCGTCACAATCTCCGCATCCAGCAGCGGGGCATGGAGGCGGATGTTGTCCTGCTGCGTCAGCATCCCGCAGGCCAGCTCCAAAGCAGCGAATACCGCCTCCGTCTCCCCCTGCCGGATGGTCTTATCCCAGTAGAGAAGGCTGTACGGCGGGAAAAAGATATCGAACTTCGTGTCCGGATATGTCTCCGCCCACCGGCAGATCACCGCCAGATTGGCCTGTGCGTTTTCCAGATATGTCTCCGCCGGCAGCTGCTCCTGGGATACCGCCGGGCGGTCGTAGTTATCCAGAGCCGTCATATGGTTCCACCAGATATCTCCGTCCCAGGTGAAGGCGTCGTCCAGCGCCGTACCGCCGCCGCCGCGCAGCGTCAGCAGGGAGTAGATGCCGTAATAGAGCGTATCCCGGTTGAGGAAATACCGGGCATCATCCAGAGGGTCATCGTTATAGAGATACTCCGGCAGTGCGCCGGTGAGGCCGCTCTCATCCCGGATCAGGATGTTGGGGTCCAGGCCGAAGAGCACCCGCCGGGGCGGATGCGTGCGAAACACCGCAGAGAGGGTGGTGTCAAATTCGCTCATGTAGCCGTCGGGCACCGTCAGCTTCACCGCCGGGCCGTCAAACACCGCCTGGATCTGACTGGGCCGGTAGTTTGCCACCATGGAGGTGCCCAGCACCACCGTATCCGCCCGGGCATGGCGCAGCAGTCCGGCGTTCTGATAGCGCTCGTTAAAAAAAACGCCCCTGCCGCCCTTGGGCAGCCGTACATAAAAACAGGGGTCCGCCGCCCAGACAAAGGCGGCCGCTGCCGCCAGCAGCACGCACACCGCGGCCAGCACACCGGCGGCCCACCGCCCGTAGGAATGTCTCACAGGCGCCTCCTTCAAAAGTTGGAATAGATAAACCCGGTGATACCGGTAAAGGACAGAACACTCCATGCCGTCAGCACCGCCAGCACCGCGCCGCGCCACCAGACGGGACGGAAGGTATCCATCCGCCCCACCGGCTCCTCCCGCATCAGCGACACCGCCAGTCCCGCCAGCATCACCGCTCCCAGCAGCAGCCATTGCGCCGGAAGGTCCGGCGCCGCCAGGGCGGCAGCGGCCGTCTCGGAGTCAAAAAAGCCCTCCAGCAGCCACTCCCCGGGCATCCGCAGCCCGCCGGATACCGCCGCGGACAGCATCGCCCCTGCAGCATGCAGATCCGGCGCCCGGAAAAAGACCCAGGCCACATTCACAAAGAGGAAGGTTCCGGCCCAGCGCACCGCCCCGGGCAGACGCTCCCGTCCGGGGCCCCAAGCACGCTCGGCGATCTGCGCCAGACCGTGGAGCAGCCCCCACACCAGAAAGGTCCAGCCCGCGCCGTGCCACCAGCCGCTGACCAGATACACCACCAGAATATTCCTGTAGGTCCGCAGCGGCCCTTTCCGGCTGCCTCCCAGAGGAAAATAGACGCACTGGCGCAAAAAGGAGGTGAGGGTCCTGTGCCATCGCTTCCAAAACTCTCCCACGCTGAGGCTGCGGTAGGGCACATCAAAGTTCACCGGCAGACGCACTCCCAGCAGTCGGGCAGCACCGGAGGCGATGTCGCAGTAGCCGGAAAAGTCCAGATACAGCTGGAGGGTATAGGCCAGCATCACCAGCCAGGCCTCCGGGGCGCTGAGTCTCTCCGCGCCGCTCCAGCCGTTGGCCACCACCGTTCCCAGCGGGTCTGCCAGCAGCACCTTCTTGACGGTGCCCCAGCACAGGGCATACAGCCCCGCTGCAGCATCCCGGGCGCCGGGCCGCAGAAATCCCGCCTCCTTCAGCTGTGGAAAGAACTCCCCGGCTCGGAGAATGGGACCGGAGGTCACCGTGGGGAAAAACAGCGCAAACAGAGGCCAGGGCTCCCCACCGGCGGGGCGGTAGTCTCCGGTATACACATCCCGCAGCAGCCACAGCTGCTGAAAGGTGAAAAAGCTCAGGCCCATGGGCGCCCAGTCCAGCGACCAGGCTCCGCCGGTGAAAAAGCCCGCATACTTGAACACTGCCAGCACCGCTGCGTGGTAACAGCAGGCCAGCACCAGATTTCGGCGGCGATGCGGCCCGGACAGCGCTCCCAAGGCCGTCCGGGTCACCGCCACACCCGCGGCCAGCACTGCCAGCGCGGCCCAGCCGCCGCCGGAGAGGTAAAAGGCCAGACAGAAAAGCTCCAGGGCCATGACGGCGGCAGGCGTGCCGGACAGTCCCCGGCAGACCAGCGCCGCCGCCGCCAGGAACACCGGAAAGGACAGGGATTGAAAGGTCATATCACTTCTGGGTCAGAGCGCTGAGCCGGGCGTCGGCAGTGCTGAGCACCTGGGTGAGGCTCTGGCTCCGGCCGGGATATCCGGCGGACAGGGCCTCCGGGGACAGGTCCGGAAATTCTGCCTTTTGCGCCGTCTGCGCCCGCAGAGCCCGGGTATAGCGGGTTTCCGCCAGCTTCCGGTCCGCGTCCGCCGCTCCCAGCGTGCAGGCGGCGGGGTCCAGGGAGAAATAGGCCTCGTTGCCGCCGGCGGAGCGGTAGAAATGCCGGTAGAGCTGATAGACCGCATCACCCAGATACTCCGCCGCGGCATTGATGGCAGTCTTGTCCCCCAGTTTTCCCAGCAGACCGAAGAGGACTCCCACCGCGCCGGAAAGCAGCTTGCTCTGCAGTGTGGCCAGCACACTGCCCTGAAGCACGTTCCCCGGCTCCGCCGCCGAGAGCACCTCTTCGCTGGTGAGCATGCTGCCCTCCCGGGAGAGCGTGCGGCCCAGGATGAAATCCGCAGAAACATGGTAGTAATCACAGGCCCGCACCACGAAGGAGAGGCCCGGCTCCCGGATGCCGTTTTCGTAGTGGCTCAGCAGGGCCTGGGAGATTCCCAGATCTCCGGCGGCGGTGCGCTGAGACACGCCCCGCTCCTGCCGCAGCAGGGACAGCGTACGGGAAAATGCAGTGGTGGACGCCATGGTTCTCTCTCCTTTTGCAACACATGAAAATACGTAATGTATAGTTTAACAAACAAGATACAAAAAGTAAAGGGACATTGTTTCCCAGACCGCAAAAAAGAGGGCCGGAGCCCTCTTTCCCTTCAGAACAGTCCCACCTGATCCGGCAGCACATCGCCGCCGATGGACCGCAGCTGCTGGATGTTCTCCTCCCACAGCCGGTCTGTGATGGCCATTTTCCGGATGATGTTCTTGGCTGTCTCATCCAGGGCGGTGCCCTCCCGATAATCCGCGGGGAAAATGAAATCCACCCGGCCCTTGGCCAGCAGATCCTCCACCCCCGCTCGATTGCCGGCATGATAGACGGCAATGGCCTGACCGCCATAGGCCCGCATCATCTTCATGCAGGGCACGTCGCTGAGACCGTCCCCCACGTAGATCATGTTGGAGAACGGCACGCGCTTGCTGTCGTCGGGCATGGAGTCGTTGAGGGTCTTGTCGTCGGACACATCCAGGACCCCCTTGTTGATCCGATAGACGAACTGGGTCTTGGCGGTGAAATTCACCGCCAGCTTGGGCCACACCGGGCGGCCCGCCTCGTCGTAGTAAAACTCGCTGGCGTAGATCTCCCGAAAGGCATCGCCGATACCGGAGCCCTCGATGATCTCCCGAAGGCCCGAGGAGATGATGTAGTGCTCCACGGTGACGCCCAGGCTGTCTCCGAAATCACGGATGCGGCCGAACCATTCCCGCACGCCGGGAAAGAACACCACGTCCCGGCCCTTTTCCACCAGATCCGCCCGCGTGAAGGGCAGCTGCCGCCGCTCCGCCTCCCGGATCATGGTGTACATATACGCCAGGATGCCGTCCATCCGGTTGCCCCGGCCAAAACCGTTGGCCTCCGCCCAGAACTCCGCCGGAGTCATGCCCAGGCTGGGGATGAACGCGTAGTCCTGCATATCTGTGGTGCACAGAGTCTTGTCAAAATCGTATAAAAAGGCGATAATGGGGCGTTTTTCCATACCGCAGCTCCTTCCGTGGAAAAAAGCGGCTCCCGAGAGCCGCTTTTTTTCATCGTTCTCCCTTGTAGTTGCGGCCGAATTTCAGGTCGCTGAGGTTGATGCGGCGGGTGGGCTCCTCCACCTCCGCCGCGCTCTCCCGGGCAAAGGGATCGGCCTCCGGATAGACAGGAGCGGGCTCTGCCGCGCTCTCCGGTTCCGCAGGCACTTCCGCGGGCTCCTCCGCCGGGGCGGCAAAGGAGGCCATCACCGTCTCTTCGATCTGGGCGGCAGGTTCTTCCACGGGATCCGGCCGGGCCGTCTCCACCGGCAGCTCCGGCAGCTGCTCCAGCTGTGTCAGCTCCCGGGCGCATACCTCCCGCACAGAGGCAATGAACCGCGCCAGCTCCAGCTGGCCCTGGCGCAGCCGCTCCTGGGCCTCCTCCGTCTCCCGGCGCAGCTGGGCGATGCGGGTCTTGGCATCGCTTTCCGCCCGGGAGAGCATCTCATCCCGCTTGGCCTCTGCCTCATGGACGATGGAATCGGCCATCTTCTGGGCGGTGAGCAGCGTTGCGCGCATGGAGTCCTCCGTGGCACGATAGTCCTCCACCTTCTCCACCAGAACCTTCATTTTGGCCTTCAGCGCCGCATTTTCCTTGTACAAAGCCGCATAGTCATCGGTGAGCTCGTCCAAAAACTCATCCACCATAGCCATGTTGTAGCCGCCCATCACCGCCTTGGCAAAGGAGTGGGTGGAGACCTCCTGAGGTGTCAGCATAGCGTTCCTTCCTCTCTATCTCAGAAATACAGGCCGTTGTTTTCCAGCTCGTCGATCAGATCCCCCTCAATGTCCACATGGTAGGGGGTGATGATATAGGTGTTGGCCGCCACCTTCTTGATCTTGCCCTCTCCGGCGTAAGCCACCCCGGACAAAAAGTCGATGAGACGGCGGGCGATATCCTTGTTGGTAGACTCCAGATTCAGCACCACGGTGCGCTTGTCCTTGAGCTGGTCAGCGATCTCGGAGGCATTTTCAAACCGCTCCGGTTTCACCAGCACCACCTTCAGCTGGGTGGTGGCATGGATGTTCACCACCTTGTTGCGGCGGTCCTCCACCTTGTTGCGGCGGTCGTCAAAGGTATCCTTGCGGGAATCTTCCTCAAAATCCTCAAATTCCTCATCCTCATCCTCATAGGGATGGGCCAGCTTCTTCAGCTCGTCCAGAAAGTTCATGGCAATGCCTCCTCCGGCGATGTTCAAAGATAGTGGCGGGCGCCGAAAATGGCCGTGCCCACCCGGACCATGGTGGCGCCTTCCCGGATGGCGTCCGCATAGTCGCCGCTCATGCCCATGGATAGGTATTCTAATTCATTATGAAACAATTTCTCGTTCATGTCAACATAAAGTGCCCGAACTTCCCGGAAATAGCCCAAATTCGCCTCGCGATCTGCATCTGCGGGGGGGATCGTCATCAAGCCCCGCACCCGGATGTGAGGACAGCGGAGGGCCGCCTCGCCGGCGGAGCGCATCTCCTCCGGAGCAAATCCGCTTTTGGCCTCCTCTCCGCCGATGTTCACCTCCAGCAAAATATCCTGGATCAGCTCCCGGGCGGCCGCCGTCTTCTCGATCTCCTCCAGCAGCGGCTGAGATCCCACCGACTGGATCAGCGCCACCCGGCCCACCACCTGCCGCACCTTGTTGCGCTGAAGGTGGCCGATGAAGTGCAGCGGCGCGCCGTCGTAGGCGTGCTGCTCCAGCTTGACCGTCATCTCCTGGACCCGGTTCTCCCCCAGGGCATCGATGCCGGCGGCGATGGCCTCCCGGCAGGCCTGCGCGTCGTTCATCTTGCTGGCGCCCACCAGGACGATCTCCCGGGGGTCCCGCCCCGCCTCTTCGGCGGCCCGGGCGATCTCCGCCCGCACACGGGCAATGTTTTCCGCAATGGACATATTCATCCCTCTTCTTTCTCTCTCAGCTGGTTTCCATGATCTTGCCGTCATAGAGGTCGCCGGCGCTGATGATCACCGTGTCGCCGGGACGCAGGCGGGTGGTCTCCTTCACATCCTCCGACGGCTCCACCAGGATGAAGCCGTCGCCGTTATAGAGGACCTCCACCGGTTTGAAGCGGGCCTCCTTGCCCACCACGCAGTAGACCCCCAGCAGGTTCTCCTCTGTCCGCACGCCCTCGCTGTCCACCGTCACCCGGGAGGCCCGCAGGGCTTCCTTGGGGATCCGAATGCCGCTGACGGTGGTGCGCAGCACCTGGGCGCTCTGCTGGCGCAGCAGCGTCAGCTCGGAAAGATATGTAGTGCCCCGGAACACGATCACAACCCGGCCGTTCTCCTCCGATCCAACGGACTCCACCGTTACCGGCAGATCCCGCTCCAGGCCCTTGGAAAACCGCAGCCGCAGCCGTCCCGTCCACTCCTCCAGTTCCCGGGCAGTGGGGGTATCCAGGACCGCAGCATAGTACCCGGCCCGGCCCAGGATCAGCCTGCCTACCGGGG
>CALWXI010000111.1 GCA_944385455.1 uncultured Oscillospiraceae bacterium
TCGGTTGAGACGATGGCACTTGGCCTTGTAGACCACCGCCATGCCGCCGGTGCCGATGCGCTCCAGGATCTCATAGCGGTTATCCAGCATTTTGCCGATATAGGGGTCCATACGTCTCCTCCTTTACTGGTTTTTCATGAGCACGGCCGTGACATTGTCCGGCGCGCCCCGGCTCTTGGAAAGCTCCAGCAGCCGCTCCAGGCAGGTATCCGCCTCTCCGCCGTGGATGACCTCGAAGAGCATCTCCTGATCTGTCACCGTGTCAATGAGCCCGTCGGTGCAGAGGAGCAGATACTCTCCCGGCAGAAGCGCGCAGAGATAACCGTCGCACTGTACATCCGCATCCGGCCCCAGGGCCCGGGTAATGAGATTGCGGTTGGGATGGCGGCGGGCTTCCTCCGCCGTGATGTCCCCCCGGTCCACCATGCTCTCCACCAGGGAGTGGTCCTTGGTGATGCGGGTGATCCCGGCGGGCGTGATATGATAGGCGCGGCTGTCGCCCACGTTGATGACCGCAGCGCCGTCATCATAAGTAACGGCAGAGACCAGAGTGGTGCCCATATTGGCATACTCCTCCGTGGCGCCCGCCGCCTCCCGGATGGCCTTGTTGGCCAGAGACACAGCCCAGGAGGATGCCTCCCGCAGCTGCTCGCCCCGCATTTCCGGCGTCAGCACACCCTCCAGAGACGCGACGAAGGTGTCCACCGCAATGCGGCTGGCCATGCGTCCGCCCGCCGGACCTCCCATGCCGTCGCACACCACGCAGATGGTGTGCCCCGCCAGCTCCCGTACCGCATAGGCATCCTGATTTTCCTTCCGGCAAAGACCCACGTCAGTCATGCCCCATATTTGGATCATCGGGAATCCTCCCCTTTCTGTGCCTCCTCCATGGCCCTGCGCCGCAGCTGCCCGCAGGAGGCGTCGATATCTCCGCCCAGGCTCCGCCGGACGGTGGCGGTGATCCCATGAGACTCCAGCCGCTTTTGAAACGCGGCGATCCTGCTGGAGGGCTTGAAGGGGCTCTCCACCACATCGTTGAGTGGGATCAGATTCACATGTCCCGGCATTCCCCGCAGCTTGCTGGCGATAAGGTCCGCCTGCTGATCGGAGTCGTTGACGCCGTCAATCACGGCGTATTCAAAAGAAATACGCCGCCCGGTCTTTTGAAAATAGTCGTGGCAGGCGGTGAACAGCTCCTCCACGTCATAAGCCCGGTTCACCGGCATGATCCGGGACCGGGTGGCACTGTCCGGCGCATGAAGAGAGACCGACAGCGTCAGCTGCAGCTCCAGCTCCGCCAGGCGGCGGATGCCCGGCACCAGCCCGCAGGTGGAGAGGGAGATGTGCCGCATGCCGATGTTCATGCCGTCCGGACTGTTCACCAGCTCCAGAAATTTCAGCACCGCATCCAGGTTGTCCAACGGCTCTCCAATGCCCATAAGCACGATGTTGGAGATGGGAAGCCCGGAGTCCAGCTGCGTAAAGAGCACCTGATCCAGCATCTCCGCCGGCGTCAGGTCCCGAACCTTCCCGGCAACGGTGGACGCACAGAAAGCGCAGCCCATCCGGCACCCTACCTGGGAGGAGATGCACACGGTGTTGCCGTGGTGATAGCGCATCAGCACGGATTCGATACAGTTTCCGTCCGCCAGCTCCCAGAGATATTTGATGGTGCCGTCCAGGCGGGACTCCTGTTTCCGGGCCACCGCCGGCGGCGTCAGGAGGCAGGCCTCTTTCAGGTTTTCCCGCAGGTCCTTGGGGATGTTCGTCATCTCCTCAAAGCTTCGTACGCCCCGGTGCAGCCAGGTAAACACCTGCTTGCCCCGAAAAGCCGGCTGCCCCATGCCGCGCATCAGCGCCGTGATCTCCGGCAAAGACATGGATTTCAAATCGATCATAAGAGTCCTCTCAAGCTTGCCGCCGCATGCGGCAAATGTAAAAGCCGTCGGTCCGGTGCCGCTGGGGCCAGAGAGTCGCGTCTCCTGCCGTCGCTCCCACTGGATCCGGCAGCGCAAACGGGTCCATTGAAAATTCCGGATGCTCCGCCAAAAACACCGTACAAACCTGTTCATTCTCCTCCGGCAGGATCGTGCAGGTAGAGTACACCAGCACGCCGCCGGGCCGCACATAGGAGGCGGCGTTTTCCAAAATAGCGGCCTGCGTTACCGGAAGCATCGTCAGCGCATCTGGTTTTTTGTAGCGGGTATCCGGCTTTTTCCGAATGATGCCGAGCCCCGAGCAGGGAGCGTCCACCAGCACGGTGTCGAAAGCCTTCTCCCACTCCGGATGGAATACCCGTCCGTCGGCAGCCTGAGTACGGACGGAGGAAAGCCCCAGACGCCGCGCGCCCTCCTTGATCCGGGAAAGCTTATTGGCGTGGAGGTCGCAGGCCAGGACCTCCCCCCGGTCCTCCATGGCAAAGGCGGCGGAAAAGGACTTTCCGCCGGGAGCCGCGCACACGTCCAGTACCCGCTGTCCAGGACCCACACCGGCCGCAAGCGTTACCAGCCGGGCAGCGGGGTCCTGTACCAGGAACATTCCTTCCTGAAACTCCGGCAATGCCGTCAGATCTCCGGCGCCGGTGATCTCCAGACATCCAGGCACCCAAGGATGCGGGGCGGCGGAGATCCCACGGCCCTCCAGCCCGGTGCACAGCGCCTCCGCCGTGGTCCTGGCCGGGTTTACCTGCACCGTCAATGGCGGGATCCTGTTGTTCTCCCGGAAGAATGCCTCCGCCTCCTCCCGGCCCAGCAGCGCCAGCAGACGCCTCACCAGCCACTTGGGATGGCTGTACCGGACAGAGAGCATCTCCACCACATCCCGGTCAGGGATGGGCGGCAGCTGATCCTTGTTCCGGGAGATCTTCCGGAGCACGGCGTTCACCAGTCCGGCAGCCTGTCCCCGGCCGGAGAGTTTTGCAAGCTCCACGGCCTCATTCACCGCAGCGCTGTCCGGCACCTTCTCCAAAAACAGAATCTGGTAGGCGCCCATCCGCAGAATCTCCGCCAGCGGCGGCTGGAGATGCTGGATCTTCTGGGTGCAGAACGCACCCAAATAAAAATCCAGCAGCATTTGATTCTGCATCACGCCGTAGACGATGCGGCTGCAAAGCGCCGCGTCCTGGGTAGAGAGCGCATCCCGGCTCAGCTGGGCCTTCAGCGCCGCGTCCGCCCAGGCTCCGTTGGTCCGGCAGCTGCGCAGCACCCGCAGCGCGGATTCCCGAGCAGGCGTGGTCATTCTCCGTTCCCTCCCCGGCGGCCGCCCCGGCCCAGGAAGATCAATACAAAGCGCAGCAGCTGCAGCGCGGACATCAGCAGGGCGGCCACATAGGTCATTGCCGCCGCCCGCAGCACTTTCCGGGCACCATCAGCCTCTTCATCGTCCAGCAATCCCCGGCCGCGGATCGTCTCCATGGCCCGGGCAGAGGCATTGAACTCCACCGGCAGCGTCACCAGCTGAAAAAACGTGGTGACGGAGAACAGCAGAATGCCTGCCAGCAGCAATGTCTGGCTGTAGAGCAGAATGCCGATGAGAAGCAGAATAAAGGAGAATTTGGATCCGATCTGGGTGGCGGGCACGATGGCACTGCGCAGCCGGATGGGACCGTATCCTTCCGCATACTGCACGGCGTGGCCCGCCTCATGGGCCGCCACGCCCACCGCCGCGATGGTGGCGGACTGATAAACGGAATCGGAAAGGTAGATCGTATTGTCTCGAGGATCATAATGGTCGGTGAGATTGCCCCGGCACGGCCGGATGGGGACATGATACACCCCATGGGCCCGCAGGACCTCTTCGGCCGCCTGTGCTCCTGTCAGACGGCGGCGGTTGGTGACCCGGCTGTACTTCTGGAAATTGCTGCTCACCTGGATCTGGGCCCAGAACGAGAGCAGCAGGATGGGGATCAGCAGCAGGACATAGATATTGTTGGCCAGAAAGTCTCCGTAGCCGCCGTAGCCATAGCCATAATAGTTCAGCATAAATGCTCCTTCTTCAGATGGAAATGGGATGCCCCAGCAGATAGGCTCCGGCGGCCATGCGTTTGCCGCCCTCGGCCTGCAGTTCGGTAATCAAAAGGCTCTGCCCATCACCGCAGGCTACCTCGATGCCGCTTTTTCCGGCAGAGAGAATGGTTCCTGGGGCGGCGGAGCAGGCCCTGCCCGGGGCAGTGCGGTACACCTTGAACCGATTTCCCGCCAGCTCCGTCACAGCACAGGGCCATGGGATCAGCCCCCGGACCTGGCAGGAGATCTCACGGGCGGTACGGCTCCAGTCGATGGGCGACATCTCCCGGGAGAGCATGGAGGCGTAAGTCATGGCCGACTCGTCCTGAGGCATGCGGGAGGCGGTCCCGTCCGCCAGCGCCCGCACTGTCCGGGAAAGCGCCTGCGCACCCAACTCCGCAAGGCGGACGGTGAGGGACTGGGCGTCCTCGTCCTCCCCAATCGGCGTGGTGAGCTGCAGGATCACGTCTCCCGCATCCAGCTCCTTGGCCATATACATGATGGACACGCCCGTCTCCGTCTCTCCGTTCAGGATGGCCCAGTTGATGGGGGCCGCGCCCCGGTATTTGGGAAGCAGGGACGAATGGACGTTGATGGCACCCGGCGGCGGAGCATTCAGGATCTCTTCCGGCAGGATCTTTCCGTAAGCCGCCACCACGATCAGTTCCGGTTCCAGCTGCTCCACAAGGGCCAGCGCCTCGCCGTCCCGCATCTTCAGCGGCTGATAAACGGGAATCCCATGTGTGATGGCATATTCCTTTACAGGCGAGAAGGCAAGCTTGTGTCCCCGGTTTTTCGGTTTGTCTGGCTGGGTGAACACTCCACAGACGGTATGTCCATCCTCCACCAGCTGCCGCAAAGAGGCCACGGCAAAATCCGGCGTCCCCATAAACAGGATGCGCATGTTATTCCCCTTCCTCTTTTTCCCGCTCTTCCCGCTCCAGATACTCCCGCAGCTCCTCATCCGTGAGGAACCGGTCGATATGTTCGGTGTAGAGATGCCCGTCCAGGTGCTCCAGTTCGTGGCAGAAGCAGCGGGCATTGAGCCCCTCACCCTCGGCCTCAAACCAGTCGCCGTTCCGGTCCTGAGCCCGGACCCGGACCCATGCCGGCCGGGTGACGATCCCCCACTTGCCAGGTACGCTGAGGCATCCCTCCAGGCCGGTCTGTTCCCCCTTCTGATCCACGATCACCGGATTCACCAGCTCCAGATAGTCACCGCTCTCCTCATCCATCACCACACACACCCGGCGCAGCACCCCTACCTGGGGGGCAGCAAGCCCGGCGCCGTTGGCATCTGCCAGCGTCTCCGTCATATCATCCAGCAGTATATGGAGCCGCCGGTTGAAGTCCGTTACAGGACGGCACACCTTGTTCAGGCACTCGTCGCCCTGCTCCACAATTTTTCGCAAAGCCATGGTTCAAAACCTCCCTGACCGCATCATTCCAAGGTGTTGCAGTCCACAAAAAGATTCAATCCGCGATTCGCACGGTCACTTGCAAATTCTTTCAGGGCACGGCTCACCCGTTCCCGGGTCTCCCGATCGTTTCGCCCTATCAGCACGCATCGATAGCGGTAACGGTTATTCACCTTCAGCACCGGCGCAGGCGCCGGGCCCAGGACCTCAGGCTGCGCCGCCGGGATCTCCCGGGATAACCGCAAAAGCCTCTCCCGCACGGCTGCCGCAGCCCGCAGCACCCGCCCCTCCTCCGCTCCGGACACCGTGAAGGTGAAAAGGTCGGCAAAGGGCGGATACCGGCGCAGGCGGCGCAGGCGGATCTCGCTTTCGTAAAACCCATCGTAATCCTGCCGGGCGGCACATTGGATCACATCGTTGCCCGGCGTATAGGTCTGGATCACCGCACGGCCGGCATGCCCGCCCCGGCCGGCACGGCCCACCACCTGGGTCAGCAGGCTGAAGGTCCGCTCGGCGGCGCGGTAGTGGTCCACGTACAGGGAAAGATCCGCCGCCAGGACCCCCACCAGCGTCACATTCTCAAAATCCAATCCCTTGGCCACCATCTGAGTCCCCAGCAAAATGGGGATGCGCCGGCTCCGAAAGCGCTCCAGCAGCTCCGCGTAGCCGCCGGATACCGTATCCGCATCCATGCGCAGGATCTCCGTATCGGGAAACAGCTCCCGCAGTTCCTCCTCCACCTTCTGGGTACCGGCGCCGATATACTTCAGAATGCCCCCGCAGACGGGACACCGTTCAACAGCCCGCTGGGAGTATCCGCAGTAGTGGCACATCAGCCTGCCGTTGGCAGAGTGGTAGGTCATGGGAACACTGCATCGCGGGCACTCCGGCACGTGGCCGCACTCCCCGCACAGCACATACCGGCTGCTGCCCCGCCGGTTGAGAAAGAGGATGCTCTGCTCTCCCCGGTCAAGGTTCTGCCCCAGCTCCCGCCGGAGCACACTGCCGATCAGCCCGCTGTTTCCTGCCCGGACCTCTTCCCGGAGATCCGCCACCAGCACCCGGGGCAGCGGGCGGTCATTGTAGCGATGCCGCAGAATCGCATGATGGTAAAGGCCCTCCCGAGCCGCCCAGGCCGTCTCCACCGACGGTGTGGCGGACCCCAGCACCAGCGTGGCCCCATCCCGGGCGCAGAGAAATTTGGCGATATCCCGGGTATGGTAACGGGGAGGGTTCTCCGCCTGATAGCTGCTCTCCTGTTCCTCGTCCAGAATCACCAGTCCAAGTCCTTCCAGCGGTGCAAAGATGGCAGACCGTGTGCCCAGCACCACACGTACTTCCCCTCTCCGGATACGCTTCCACTGGTCATAGCGCTCCGAGAGACGGAGGGAACTGTGAAGCATGGCGGTCTCACTGCCGAAATAGGAGGAAAACAGCCGCATCATCTGTGGTGTCAGCACGATTTCCGGCACCAGGACCATGGCCTGTCTTCCCTGTCTCAGTATTTCCTGAACCAGACGAAGATAGACCTGGGTCTTGCCGCTGCCGGTAACCCCCTGGAGCAGCACTGCCTCCGGAGTATGGCGGCGCGTCAGCTCCGCAATGGTGTCAAAGGCCGCCTGCTGCTCATCATTGAGACAAATGGGCGGACCCGGCTCCGCCGGAACCTCTGCCGGCAGACGGAGCACCTCCTCTTCACAGAAAGTGATGAGCCCCTTCTTCTCCATGCCCCGCAGGGTCTGCATGGATGCACCGGTGTAATAGCAAAGATCCGCCGCGGAGACCCGCCCCATAGCGGAGAGCATCTGCACCACCTCATACCGCTGAGGCGCGGAACGGCGTCGGGGCTCGGTGATGGCCCGGGCCTCCTCGGCACTGACGGCCAGTTCCGCCATCCGGCGGGTCTTGTCGCCCAGCTTTCGCCTGGCCAGCGTGTCCAGCGTCACGGCTCCCGCCTTTTTCAAGGCCCGGAGCGCCGTTTCCGCCTCTTCCCCGCAGCGCTGCCGCAGGTCCTCCAGCTCCGCGCTTCCCCCCAGGTCTCGCAGCGCCTCCAGCACCGAAGCAGCCCCACGGATCTCCGGGACTTCCGGAGGAGGCGGATCACACAGGCGCCATACCTCCCGGAACCGGTACCACAGGCCTGCCGGGAGAATGGTCTTGACAGCCTCAAAAAGCGTGCAGAAATACCGCTGACGCATCCAAAGCGCCAAACGGACTTCATCCGCAGAGAGAACCGGCTCCTGATCCAGCACCAGCGCCACGGGCTTGAGTCCCGGCATCTTTTCTCCCTCTGCCGCAGCCAAAACGAACCCCTCGCTCTCACGGTTTCCCCGGCCGAAGGGCACCATCACCCGGACACCGGGCACCGCGGCTTCCCGCAGCGCCTCAGGCACCAGATAGTCATAGGGCCTGTCAATGGAATAGGGCGCGGCGCTGACCGCAACTTTGACAATCCAAGCGGTCTCCATGCCTCGCCCTCCTCCAGCGGTTTTTACGCGTTGTCCTCCTCGATGGTCAAATCCATCTCTCTGGCGTCCAGCTTACCGTCCGCCACCTCATGAATCGCCAGCGTCACCGGCTTTTCGTCCAGGTGCTCGCCCTCCATTTCCGCAGCCTCGGCGATCTGACGGGCCCGGCGGGCCACCACGTTGACCAGCATATAGCGGTTGGGAATATAGCTGGTAAGCTTGTTCATTGCAGGATACAGCATCATAATGAATCGACTTCCAATCTGCCTTTGCGGCGATAAATTTGATACAGGCAGCCCTTTACCGGCCGCTGATGATCTCCATACGTTCCCTGGGCTTACAGTGCTCCGCCGTCATGATGGCGTCCAGCTCCCGGACGGCGTTTTCCACAGTGTCATTGATGACAAAATAGTCATAGGTATGGGCCGTCTGGAACTCCACCTTGGCCCGCAGCAGCCGCTTTTGGATCTTCTCCTGGCTGTCGGTGCCGCGTTCGGTAAGGCGCCGCTCCAGTTCAGCCCAGCTGGGCGGAGCGATGAAGATCCGCACGGTGTCCGGCCGCTTGCTGGTGACCTGGATGGCGCCCTGGACCTCGATGTCCAGGATCACATCCTTTCCGCCGTTCATGGCGGCATCCACATACTTCTTGGGGGTGCCGTAGAAATTGCCCACGTACTCCGCGTACTCCAGAAACTCATCGTTGACGATCCAGCTGCGGAAGGTGTCCACATCCAGGAAATGGTAGTGCACACCGTCCTCCTCGCCGGGGCGGGGGTCCCTGGTGGTGGCGGAGACGGAAAAGTACACGTTGCTTCGACGTTCCAACAGCGCATTGAGCACCGTACTCTTGCCTACGCCGGAGGGACCGGAAACAATGAACGTCTTTCCTCGTTTCATACTTCTTCTCTCTCCTCTGTTTCTTTCCCGCCGGATCCGAACTTCTCCGGAGGCAGTGCCGACAAAATGACGTGATCACTGTCCATAATAAAGATGGAGGCGGTCTTGCGGCCGTAAGTAGCATCGATCAGCATTCCCCGCTCCCGGGTCTCCTGAATCATGCGCTTAATGGGAGCGGAATCCGGACTGACGATGGCCACCAGCCGCTCCGCGTTTACCAGATTTCCAAATCCGATCTGAATCAGCTTCATGGCTCACTCCACATTCTGGACCTGCTCGCGCATCTTTTCCACCTCGGCCTTCAAGCCCACCACCACCTGGGCGATGGCGATATCATTGCATTTGGAGCCGATGGTGTTGGACTCCCGGTTCACCTCCTGGATCAGGAAGTCCATCTTTCGTCCCATGGGCTCGTCGGAACGCAGCATGGTCCGCAGCTGGCCGACATGACTGCGCAGCCGGACAGTCTCTTCATCCACAGCCACCTTGTCCGCATAGATGGCGGCCTCGGTCAGGATCCGCTGGGGATCGATGGTGGTGCTCTGCAGCACCTCCTGCATCCGCTCTGTCAGCTTGCGGCGGTATTCCGCCACAGTCTCGGGAGAGCGGGCCTCCACCTGGGCAGTGTAACGCTCGATCTGATCCAGACGGCCGGCAATATCCGCTGCCAGCTTCTCTCCCTCCACGGCCCGCATGCTGTTGTATGCGGCCAGAGCTTCATCCAGTACCGTGCATAGATCCGCACTGACCGTCTCCAGATCCTCATCCGCCTTGGTGACGGTCAGCACGTCCGGAAACCTTGCCAGCACCTCAGGCGTCAGGCTGCATGCGTTCACACCGCACAGCGGTGCCAGCTGCCGCAGGGCGGCGGCATACTGGGCTGCCAGCTCATGGTTCACCGTGACCTTGGCCACATCGGCGGCGGAGGCGTCCACTGTGATGAATACATCCACCTTTCCCCGGGAAACCGCCTTCTGGACCCGCTGCTTCACGGCATCCTCGGCAAAGGCGTACATCCGGGGCATTTTCACGCCGCACTCCAGATAGCGGTTATTGACGGAGCGCACCTCCACGGTGATGTCCCGCAGATGCAGCATCTCTCTGGCCCGGCCGTAACCGGTCATGCTCTTGATCATATGTGTCCCTCCCACTGTTCAGCAGCAAAGCAGATAGCCGCCGCCGTTGCAAAGCGAATACAGACAGCAAAGCGTCAAACAGGGATTCCCCACGCACATGTCGGTGCCGAACGGCGTCCCGTTGGGAGTGTATGCCGTACGGGTGCCGTTTTCCATGAACTCCAATGCCCTTCGGTACTCCGGGTTTCCCGGATCCATCTGGCAGGCCGTCTGATAATATCGCCGCGCCTCATCCATCCAGCCCCGGCGGTAGCATACCGCGCCGCGGAGAAAATTCCACTCGGCGTTGTGATCACTGTAATTGGCCAGCAGCGCCTCCGCCCGGGTGAGATCACCGGTGCTGATGGCAATACGCACCTGCTGCAGCACGGAGCTGGAGCTCCCGCCGTACTGCCGGGCGCCGCCCTGATAGCCTCCATAGCCGGAAGCCCCGCCGTATCCAGCGCCATAGCCGCCGTAACCGGAAGCGCTCCCATGACTGCCGCCGCTGCGCATCTTGGTGATCTGCTCGTAGGCGGCGTTGATCTCTTTCATCTTCTCCTGAGCAAGATCTGCCAGGGGATTGTCATGGTAGTTGTCGGGATGGTACTTTCTGGCCAATTCCCGGTATGCGCGCTTGATTTCTTCATCTGTTGCGGTCTCCGGGACACCCAGGACCTGATAGGGATCGTTCATGCGGATTCCTCACTCATGCAATTCTTTCTCTCTTCCGCGCCGGACAGACCGATAGGTCCCATCCAGCACCGCTTTGCCCACGTGGAACAGGCCGGTATAAAAGGTGGCCTCCAGAATGGGCCGCCACACGCCGAAATCCCACAATTCAAAGGCTGTGGCCATCATATGGACGGAGTGGTCCAGCGTGACAGCGAAGGCCTGCCGGCTCTCCGGGGTCCAGATGCCGTCTGAAAGGCCGTAGCGCAGCGCCACCGGATTATAACTGCCGGAAGCGGCGTCTTTCTTCAGATCGTCCGCCGCATCCACCAGATATACCCAGCGCCCCAGATGATAGAGCAGCTGCCCCAGTACCCGCTGCCGGACGGGATCCTCCACCTCTCCGGCGGCAGCTCCCAGCAGTGCGGCAAAGGCATCCGCTGCTTGATCCAGCGACGGACACCGCGCCTTTTCCAGCTCCCGCAGCAGCGCCAGCTGCCGCCGGGCGGCGGCGTCAAAGGCGGGCCGCAGGGACACCGCCTTCCGGTACGCTGGCTCCAATACGGCGCAAAGACTCCTGTACGGAAGGCCGTGGATCCAGTCATGGTCCGTCACGCCGTCCCGCAGCTGCCAGTAGGCCAGGATGACACTCTCGTCCGCCGCCAGCGCCAGAGCATCTGTTCCGCGCAGAAAGGGCTTGGAGCGGATGGGACTCATGGGACAGCGCCCGCTGTCCCGCTCTCCCTCCTCCCGATCCGAGAGAAGGATGGCCAGATAGGTAAAATCGTAGTTGAGAATGAAACGGGAGGCAAGACCGTAGCGCCTGCCCAATGTGTGACACAAGCCGCAGTACATCCGCCGGAACCGCTCCGTCTCCTCCTCTTTCAATATGCCCAGGGGCGGGCGCACATAACCGTACCTGCAGCCGGTGGCAGAACAGCCGCACGATGGTGAAGGACACGCCTCCTCTGGCCCGCAGCTTCCGGTCATAGGCAATGGCAGCAGCGATGCCGGCCACAAATCCCGCCGCCGCCGCCATATACTGCACGCCCACTGCCGCACCCAAAGCGGCGGCCAGCAGATAACCCAGCAGAAACAGCACCACCGGGGTCAGATACACCAATGCCACGATGCGCAGCATCTTCTTCGTATCGCTCTGCACCACCACCTTCTGTCCGGGGCGGGCGTCAATGGGATTGGCTGCCTTGGCCCGCACTGCAGCGCCGGTAACGCCGCAGCCGGCGCACTCCTCACAGTCGTGGCCGCAGGCGGACTTACGGGGCACAGAGACCACCGCATAACGGGCATCCAGAATCCGTTCAACAGTTGCGATCTGAGTCATAGTCGTTCTCCTGTATCAGTCTGCCGGAGTCTCCTCCGGAACGGCAGTGTCTTGGTCATCCGGCTCCCGGATGGTGATCTGGACCTCATAGGTGCCGGAAACGCCCACATCCGAACCGGAAGAAGTTTCCACAACGGCGGGCACCGTATAGGTTCCCAGAGCAGAACCGTAATCACTCAGATCCGCCACCACTGTGAGATCCGAACCGTCAATGGCCGCCACATCCGCCGCAGTACCATAAACTCGAATATTGATCTCCTCCGTCAGTATCTCCACGGACTTGCCATCCGGCAGATTCTCATACCGGAAACGGTCAGTGGTCACGTCCGCAAAGGTCAGATCCTTGAAGGAGATCTGCAGCGTGGCCCGGGTGACGCCGCTGAGATTCTGACATCCCTCCGGCACCGTGATGGGATAGGAATAGGTGCTGATGCCGCTGTTCACCAGGTCCTCCAGGCGGAAGCTATCCAGCGTGATGCTGTCCACGTCCTTGAGGATACTGGCGTCTCCGGAAACGGTGATGGTACTGGGGCGGATCTCATAGCTAAGATTTCCCTCCCGGGCGCCGGGCGCATCAATGAAGTCCATCCTCAGCTGCAGTTCCTTGGTAACGAACACCGGGAGCGTGGCCTGGATGGTATCCACCTCCGGATGGATGCCGGCACTGCTGAGTTCGTTGCCATGCTCATCGTAGTAGCGGATGGCCAGATCCTGCGTCACCGTCTCCACGGCATCGTCTCCGATGTCAAAGACCACCTTGGCGTACGCCACGGAATCAATGTCCTCCGCCTGGCCCTCAATGTCCAGCTCCGTGTGGGACAGCTCCACCTGCCCGGCGGAGTAGCCCTCGGCCACATTGCCCACCAGCTCGCAGCGGACCTCCACCGTCCGGCTGTACAGCTCACTGATGTTGACGGTCGCATTGTAGATGCTGGCGTTGGTGCGGATGACGGCGTTGTTGGAAAAACGGCGGTCCGTATAACTGAGGAGATAGCTCACGGTCTGCACGCCGGCGCTGTCCACATTGGAAAGATCCACCGTCACCCGGATGTCGGAACGGTCCAGATGCGAGATCAGCCAGCGTGTACCCTCCAGCGTCAAGTCCAGAGAAGTGTCACTTCCTTCCTCTACCAGCATCAGTCCCCGGTCTGTGAGGCTGCTTTCATGGATGTATTCAATAGGGATGTCGGTGATGGTCCGCTCCACCTTGCGGGGAGAACCGTTATCGCTGGTCAGATCCACAAACAGCCACACACCTGCCGCCACCAAAACGGCCAACGCGATATAAAGGGCCTTGATGCGGCTCATCTTTTTTTCACTGTTCATCGTCCGCACCTCCGCTCTTCTTGGAGCGCAGCAGGTTCAACAGCGGGAAGCGCTGCTTGTCCGCGTCGGAGTCCTCCTGCGGGAGCAATTCATTCCGCAGGAGGTTTTCCAGAGTCTCCGGCTTGAGATGCCGCTTGAGCATTCCGCCGATGGCCACAGAAATGGAACCGGTCTCCTCCGAGACGATGACCACCACCGCATCCGAATTCTCACTCATGCCGATACCGGCCCGATGGCGCATGCCCAAATCCCGGGAGAGGTTCACATTCTTGCTCAGGGGCAGCATGCAGCCCGCGCCCAGCACCCGGCCCTTGCGGATGATGACGGCGCCGTCATGCATGGGTGCTTTCACAAAGAAGATGTTTTTCAGCAGCTCGCTGGAAACAGAGGCGTCCAGCACAGTGCCGCTGCGGACCATGTCGTCCAGCAGGATCTCCCGCTCGAACACAATCAGAGCGCCGGTACGGCTCTGGGACATCTCCGTGCAGGCCAGCACCGTCTGCCCGATGGTCTGCTCCAAGGCACTGCCGGTCTCCGTGTGGGTAAAAAAGGCGATGAAGCGGCGGCTGCCCATCTGCTCCAGTACCCGGCGGATCTCCGGCTGGAACAGAATGATGAGGGCCAGCACGCCCCACTCCACCATCTTGTTCATAATATAATTGATGCCGTTGAGGTGGAAGATATAAGACAGCATCAGCGCCGCCAGAAAGACCAGCAGTCCCTTGAGAAGACTTGCCGCCTTTGTGCTCTGCACCAGAATGAACACCTTGTACATCACAAGGGCCATAATGGCGATATCCAAAACGTCAGCCACCTGGATCGTCAGCAGATATCTGCCGACGACTACCGGCAGCTCCGCAAGATTCTGTTCCATTTTGACGTCATCATCCCTTTCAGGCCATGAATAAATTGATTATATAAAATCTGCCGCGGGATTGCAAGGCAAACCCGCTGAAAATTCACGGACTGTTCAGAAAAATCAAGGGATCAGGACCCGCATCGCCTCCAAAAAGCGGAAAATTTCCTCCCGGGTGTTGAAATCCGAGACGCTCAGGCGCAGTGTGCCGGTCGCCAGCGTCCCGGCGCTTTTATGAGCCAGCGGCGCGCAGTGGAGCCCCGCCCGCAGAGCGATGCCGCCATCTGCCAGCGCCGCGCCCACCTCCTCCGGATCCCGTCCCTCCACGGTAAAGGAGACCACACCGGTCTGGCTCCGCAGGCCCGGCGCAGCATAGACCCGCACACCCGGCAGCGTCCCCAGCTCTTCTGCCGCCAGGAGGGCCAGCTGCCGCTCCTTTCGGCAGATCTCCAAAGGCCCCCGCTGCCGCACGAACCGCACACCCGCCAACAATCCTGCGATTCCCGGCATATTGTGGGTACCGGCCTCCAGCCGGTCCGGCAGGAACTCCGGCATTTCCTGCTGGAGGGAAGCACTCCCGGTACCGCCTTCCAGCAGTGTCCGCACCGGAACCCCCTCCCGGCACAGCAGCACACCGGTCCCCTGGGGACCATAAAGTCCCTTATGCCCCGGCATCGCCACAAAGGCCGCCCCCAGAGCGGTCATATCCAGCGGCAGCACCCCTGCGGATTGAGATGCGTCTATGATAAACGGCACCCCTCTTGTCCGGCAGAGTCTGGCAATCTCCTCCACCGGCTGGGCAAAGCCGAACACGTTGGATACATGGTTGCAGATCACTGCGTCCACTCCCGGACGGATACACCGGGCAAAGGCTTCCGTCACCGCCTGAGGCCGAAACAGCGGGGCCGCCGCCACTTCCACCCGAGCACTCAAAGCCGCCAGCGGCCGGGTGACGGCATTGTGCTCATAGCCGGAAATCACCGCCCGCCCTCCAGGCGGCACCAGGGACTTGATGGCGATATTCAGCGCGTGGGTGGCGTTGCTGGTCAGGACCACCTGCTCCGGATTCTCCAGTCCGAACAGCTCCGACAGCTCCTGACGGCAGTTGAAGGCCGTCTCCGCAGCCCGCATGGCGGCGCGGTAGCCGCCCCGGCCAGGGCTTGTCATCCCCGTCAAGGCCTCCTGCACGGCAGCGGCCACGGCGGCAGGCTTTTGGAAGGTGGTGGCCGCGCTGTCCAGATAGATCATGAACCCACCTCCCGATACGCGCCGCGTTGAAACAGAAAAACACGAACGGGGTCCAGGGACGCCCGGTGAAGTGCAGGCAGGGCCGGTGCCAGGTCTCCGGCAGCCAGACGCACGGCATACGCACAGCCCAAATCGGTGAGATCTCTGGGCGCGCGGAAGATCGCACAGCGGATGCCCGCCCGTTCCAGGGTGCTCTGCATCCGCTGGGCATAGGTGACGGAACGGGCCAGGATCAAATAGTGTTCCACAAACACGCCTCCTCTCTATAATCCATCCTATGAGAGGCGTACAGACGGGTGCGAAAAAAATGAGGGTGCCCCGCACCCTCACCCGTTCTTTTCCAACAGCACCACCGCGTGAGCCGCCATGCCGGAGCCGTCTCCGGTAAAGCCGAGGCCCTCCTCGGTAGTGGCCTTCACATTTACTTGCTGCGGCGCAATGCCCAACGCCGCGGCAAGATTGCCCGCCATCTCCCGGCGGTACGGACCGACCTTCGGCGCCTGTGCCAGCAGCACGGCATCGATGTTCACCACGGAATAGCCTTTCTCCTGCAGCATTTCCCCCACCCGGGCCAACAAACCAATGCTGGAGGCCCCAGCGTAAGCCGGGTCCGTATCGGGAAACAGCCTGCCGATATCCCCCAGGCCGGAAGCCCCGGTGAGGGCATCCATAACGGCATGAGTCAGCACGTCCGCGTCGGAATGTCCCAAAAGCCCCCGCTCCCACGGGATCTCAACGCCCCCCAGGATCAATCTCCGACCATGAGTCAGACGATGCACATCATACCCGTGTCCGATCCGCAGATTCGTCATGTACGTCCCTCCCGGGAGGTCAGGATGGCCTCCGCCAAAATCAGATCCACCGGAGTGGTAATCTTCAGGTTCTCCTCGCTGCCCTCCACCAAAAAGACCACCTTCCCCAGCCGCTCTACCGCAGAGCAGTCATCGGTGACGGCGGCCTGCTGCTCCAGGGCATCCTGCAGCGCCGCCTTCAGGAGCGATGCCTGAAACACCTGGGGCGTCTGCACCGCCCGCAGCTGGGACCGGTCCGGTGTGCCGGTGACGGCGCCGTCCTTTCCCACAGTCTTGATGGTATCTTTCACTGCCACAGCGGGAGCCGCCGCCCCGCAGCGGGCCGCCGCCTCAATGGTGCGGTCGATAAGCTCCGGCGTCACCAGCGGCCGGGCACCGTCCTGCACTGCCAGCAGTTCCGTCTCAGCAGAGGCCTCCAGCGCCGCCAGCAGCACGGAGTGGACCCGGCTCTCGCCGCCCCGCACCACTTTCGTGCATTTGCCGATGCCATACGTCCGGCAGAGGCGGGAAATCTCCACAAGATCCTCCTCCCGGGCAGCCACCACGATCTCGTCCACCCGATCCGCCCGCTGCAGCGCCGTCAGGGTCCGGACCAGCACCGGAACTCCGTCCAGCGGCTCCAGCAGCTTGTTCACACCGCCCATCCGGGAGGAGCTGCCAGCCGCAGCCACCAACGCGGTGCATCGAGGATGTTCCCGCATTTTTTTCAACCATGCAAGCATCTGGGTCATCCTTTCTCAGGAAACGGGAAGCTGCATCATGGCCCGGTCTACCCGGTCCTCCACCTCGCCGTATTCCGCATGTTCCGTCAAAACGATCTCAGAGATCAGAATCTGCTTGGCATTGTGAAGCATCTTCCGCTCCCCGGTGGAGAGGCCACGGAGATTTTCCCTGTGCATCAGCGCCTTCACCACCCGGGCCACCTCGTAAAGATCTCCGCTTTTGAGCCGTATCATATTTTCCTGATACCGCTTGTTCCAGTTGGAGTTGACCTCCACGGTCAGATTGGGGATGTCGGACAGCAGTGTCTCGGCCTCTTCCGGGGAGATGATACCGCGCACACCGATGGCCCCGCTGTTGGCCACAGGGATCTTCAAGAGCAGCCCGCCCATGGGCATTTTAAAGACATGGTACTCCTGGGTGGTACCCGCCACCCGTTCCTGAACAATGTTGTCAATAACGCCGGCGCCGTGCATGGGATGCACGACAAGATCCCCGATCCTGAACATGACAAGCCCTTTTCCTTTCCGGTCCGCGTGGAACCTGTGCTGCGCTCCCTGCAGCCATGCCGCCTCCACCACATATCTGTATACTTTATTATAGGCTGTCCATTTTGGTTTTACAAGCGGATTTTTTCAAAATATGCAACATTTTCCTATGAAATTGCAGGGAAAATGGCGGACAGCATAAAACTGTCCGCCAAAATCAGTGCGTTATTCTCACTTTTTATTGGAGCGGCGCCAGATGTGCATCTTCTCCGCCTCTGCAATGAGCTCTTCCCGGAACTTGGGATGGGCGATGGAGATCAGACCCTCCGCACGCTCCCACACAGACTTGCCCTTGACGTTGAACTTTCCGTACTCCGTCACCAGCCACTGCAGATTCGTACGGGTGGCGGTGACCACGCTGCCTTCCACCAAAGTGGGCCGGATGCGGGAATGCAGCTCACCCGTCTTCTTGTCTTTGACGGTGGAAGAGCAGCAGATAAAGCTCTTGCCGCCCCTGGCCAGATACGCACCCATGACAAAGTCCTGCTGGCCGCCGGCGCCGGAAATGTGGTGGACGCCGGAGGACTCGGAGGACACCTGGCCAAAGAGGTCAATGTCCACAGCACCGTTGATGGAGATAAAGTTGTCGATCTGGGAGACCCGATGGATATCGTTGACATAGTCTACAGGGGCCGCCATGCACTCGGGATTATAATTCAGGAAATCATAAAGTTTTTGAGAACCCGCCGCAAAGGCATAGGTCTGCCGGTAACGGTCAAAAGGCTTGCAGGCACCGGTGATCTTGCCTGCCTCGGACATGGCCACAAACGCATCCACATACATCTCGGAGTGCACGCCCAGATCTTTCAGGTCGCTCTCGGCGATCATCTTGCCGATGGCGTTGGGCATGGATCCGATGCCCAGCTGCAGACAGGCACCGTTGGGGATCTCCGGCACCACCAGATTGGCCACCGCAAGATCCACCTCGGAAGGCTCGCCCGCGCCGCCCAGCGTCTCCATGGGCGGGTTCTCCCCTTCCACGATCATGTCCACATCGCTGATGTGAATGCAGTTCTCAAAACCACCCAGGCACACGGGGATGTTCCGGTTGACCTCCAGAATCACCGTCTTGGCACACTCACACACCGCTTTCATGTGAGAGCCGCCGGGGCCGAAATTGAAATAGCCGTGCTCATCCATGGGCGCCACCTGGAGCATGGCCACGTCCAGGGTCTTGATGCAGTTGCGGTACAGAGAGGGCAGCTCGGAGTAGCGCAGAGGGATATAGAAAGCAAACCCCTCCTGAATGGCCTTGCGCTCGATGCCGCTCATGTGCCAAGAGTTCCAGGCAAAATGATCCGCAGCGTTGGGTACATCGAAAATTGCCGGACGGCGGGTCAGGATACCGCCGCGGATATTGATATCCGTCAGTTCCTCCATTCTGGCAGCCAATGCCTTGTCCAGAGCGTTGGCGGTGCAGGCACACCAGCCGTAGTCCAGCCACATACCGGACTGCACGGCCTTGACAGCCTCGCCGGCAGAGGTCAGCTTCTGCCGGTACTCTTCCTGATAGCTCATGTTGCTTCCTCCCCAAAATCTTATGATCTCTTCAGACGGCGTCTCGCCGGATGGTTCAACAAAACCCTGTGGGCCAGTATACCACGGCACCGGCAGAAATACAATGGAATACGTGAAAAAAATCACAAAATTTCCAAAAAATGAGGCAGACCGCTGGGTCTGCCTCATTTCTCACATGCAGCGTGGAATTACTCCTCCACAGGGGCCTCGGCCTCATCGGCGGAACCCAGCAGAGCACGAATGGACAGAGAGATCTTCTTCTTCTCCTCGTCGATCGCAGTGATCTTGGCATCCACGATCTGACCCTCAGAAAGCACATCCTCGGGCTTGTCGATGCGGCGGTCGGCGATCTGGGAAATGTGGATCAGGCCGTCCACACCCGGCACAACCTCGGCGAAAGCGCCGAATGTCATCAGCTTGACGATGCGGACAGAGGCCACGTCGCCCACGCTGTACTTGTTCATGAACACATCCCAGGGATCGATGCTGCGGTCCTTGACGCCCAGAGAGATCTTGCGCTTCTCAGGATCAAAAGCAATGACATAGACCTCCAGCGTGTCGCCCACCTTGCAGACCTCGGAGGGAGTCTTGATGCGGCTCCAGCTCAGCTCGGAGATATGTACCATGCCGTCCACACCGCCGATGTCCACGAACACGCCGTAAGAGGTCATGGACTTCACGGTGCCGGTATAGCGCTTGCCCACCTTGATGGAGGCCCACACCTGCTCCTGGGCGGCTTTACGGGCCTCGTCGGTAACAGAGCGGATGGAACCCACCACGCGGCGGCGGGGACGGTTGACCTCCGTAATACGCAGCTGCACTCTCTGCTTGACCATGGAGCTCAGGTCGGCGCCGCGGGGCTGGCCGCTCTGAGAGGCGGGAACGAACACCCGCACGCCCTTGACGGAGACCACAATGCCGCCCTTGTTCTCCTCGGTGACCACGCCCTCCAGCACAGTCTTGTCCTCCACGGCCTGCTCGATGTTCTCCCAGACCTTCACGGAATCCAGACGCTTCTTGCTCAGCTCGGCGTAGCCCTCCACATCGTTGACGCGGACCACAACGGTCTCAATCTCGTCATTGACGTGAACGATGTCCTCCGGCTTGACGCTGGGGTCGTCGGTCAGCTCACTGAGCTTGATGTAGGCAGCCTGCTTGGCACCCACGTCCACCTGGACCTCGGTGGGGGTGATGGCGGTGACGATGCCGGTCACCCGGTCACCGGTATTTAAAGTTTTGAAAGACTGATTCAGTAATTCCTCGAAGGACTCCTCTTTGCCCTCGGCCGCTCTGATTTCTTCGCTCATCGTTGCATATACCTCCTTAATGATGCCCGCAGGCGTGGAGGCACCGGCCGTAAGGCCCGCAACAGAACAACCTTCGAAAAACTCCGGCGAGAGCTCCGACGCGCTTTCGATCTGAAGCACGCGGGAACAGCTCATCTTGCAAATTTCCGTCAAGTGTTTGGTGTTGGCGCTTTTCCGGTCTCCAACCACAACCATCACGTCCACTTTGCCGGCGATTTCCGCCGCCTCCGTCTGACGTTTATGCGTAGCATTGCATATTGTATCAAAGATTTTTACGTTTGTACACTGTTTTTTTAGAATTTTCCAAGAAGTTTCAAAAAGTTCACGAATGCAGGTGGTCTGGGCCACAACGGTCAGCGGTAAATTCTGGTTTTTCTCGTCTGCGGAAAGCCATGCGCTCACAGCCTCCGGCCCGCTGAACACCAGCGGATGGGAGCACCAGCTGGCCACTCCCACCACCTCCGGATGGTTGGGCTCTCCGATGATGACCGGCTGCCTGCCCTCCTCTTCTGCCTGGGCCACCAGCTTCTGGATGCGGCAGACATTGGGACACGTGGCGTTGACACACACCGCCCCGCGGGCCTCCAGCCCATCCAGTACCGACTTGAGCTCTCCGTGGGAGCGGATCACCACAATGTCCCCTTCTCCCAGCACTTCCGGGTCGGCCGTTTTCCGCACACCGCAGCGCTCCAGCTCTTCCACCACATGGGCATTGTGGATGAGATCCCCCAGCATCCAGCAGCCGCCGCTCTCTCCGGCGGTGCTGCGGGCCAGCTCCACCGCCCGCTGCACGCCATAGCAAAAGCCGGCGCTCCGGGCCAACATCACGTTTCCCTGCACAGCGGCGCTCCTCCCACGGCCTGCCCGCCCAAGGCATAGGCGGCCTCCAGAATATCATCGGCGATCTTCTGCATCTCCTCCGCTGTGCCGTGGCGGCCGGTGTACACCGGCTGATAGGGCTTGCCGAAGATGATGCGGGTACGGTGAAAAAGACGCTTCTCCCCGTCCACGAACACCGGCACCATGATGGCTCCCGTCCGCACGCCGATCATGGCCACGCCGCCCTTGGCATGGGCAGGCAGGCCGTCGATATAGCCGATACCGTTGCGGATCACGGTTCCCTCTGGAAAGACCAGCAGGTTGTCGCCGGATTTGATGGACTGGATCGCGGTTTTCACGGACTGGATGTCGTTGCTGCCGCGGCTGACGGGAAACGCCCCCACTTTGCTCAGCAGCCACCCCAGCCCCGGATACTGAAACAGCTCTTCCTTGGCCATAATGTGCAGACGGTAGTTGATGGGCAGGCGCAGCGCCACCAGTACGGGGTCCCAATTGCTGGAGTGATTGGGACACAGCAGCACCCCGCTGCGGGGCAGGTCCTCCAACCCCTCCACCGTGGTGGGATGGAGGATCCGGGCCACCAGACCCACGACATAATAAATGACGACAAAAAGGGTATTGAAGGGCTTCATTCTCTCATCCTCTCCACGATCAGGCGCATCAGCGCCTCCTCGCTCTCTTCAAAATTCAACCGTGTGGTGTCCACCAGCACGGCGTCCTCCGCCTGCCGGAGAGGCGCCGCCGCCCGGTGCGTGTCATTCCAGTCCCGCCGGCGGATGTCCTCCAGGATTTCCTCATAGGGCTGTGGCGTCCCGCGCTGCTCCAGCTCCAGCATCCGCCGCCGGGCTCGTTCCTCCGCCCGGGCGGTGAGGTAAATCTTCACCGTGGCATCCGGCAGCACCACCGTGCCGATGTCCCGGCCGTCCATCACCACGCTGTGCTCCGCCGCAAGACGCCGCTGCATATCCAGGAGATAGGACCGCACACCGGGATAAGCGGATACCACGGAGGCACACATGGAGACCTCCGGCAGGCGGATCGCATCCGTCACGTCCTCTCCATTGCGCAGCATATGCTGCAGCCCGTCTGCCCCATGGGACAGCTCCAGCCGCAGCTGCGGCAGACCTGCCAGCACGGCGGCCTCATCTCCGGGATCAATGCCCCGCTGCAGCACATCGTAGGCGATGGTGCGGTAAATGGCGCCGGTATCCACATAGAGAAATCCCAGCTTAGCGGCCACGCTGCGGGCCAATGTGCTCTTTCCGGCTCCCGACGGGCCGTCGATGGCGATGCTGATGGGCTTCATACGCGATCCTCTCTTCTCAGTTCATTTGCTGCAGCCATACCCGCCGCCCGGCCTGTGGCCCAGGCGATCTGCAGGTTGAATCCACCGGTATAGGCATCCACGTCCAGCAGTTCTCCTGCAAAGTACAATCCCTTTACAATTTTTGATTCCATGGTAGTGGGATTGACTTCACTGATCTTCACCCCGCCGGAGGTAACAATGGCCTCGGTCACAGGGCGCGGTCCCGCCACCGGGATTGGAAAGGCCTTGAGCAGTGCCAGCAAGCCCCGGCGCTGCTCCCGGGTGATCTCATGGACCTTCTGATGCGGTGGAATGCCGCTGAGCTCCACCACCACGGGAATCATTTTCTGGGGCAGCAGATCCTGCAGAGCATTGCAGAAATCATGATTGGAATATTTTTCAAAGTCCGACAGGAGCCGACGGTCCAGAGCCGCCTCATCCAGAGCCGGCTTCAGATCAATTTCCAGCCGATATTCCTTCCCGTCAAACCGGCGCATGTGGGCAGAGGCCGAGAGCACCAGTGGTCCGCTGACGCCGAAATGCGTGAACACCAGCTCGCCGAAGTCTGTATAGACCGTTTTGTTTCCCTCCAGCACCCGCAGCGACACATTCCGCAGGCTCAGCCCCTGCATCCGGGCGCAGAGGTTCCCCTTCTCCCGCAGCGGCACCAGAGATCCCCGAAGGGGGGTGATGGTATGGCCTGCAGCCGCAGCCATCCGATGGCCCCCGCCGGTGGAACCGGTTGCAGGATAGGAAACACCGCCAGTAGCCAGAATCACCGCCCGGGCCGGATAGGTCCCCCGTTCCCCCGTCACACCTGTCACGGCACCGTCCGCCAGCATCAGCTCCGAAGCCCGGTCCCGGATCATGGTCACCCGCAGCGCACGGAGCCGCCGCTCCAGCGCGGCACTGACGTCAAAGGCCCGGTCGCTGACGGGAAACACCCGGTTCCCCCGCTCCGTTTTCAGCGGTACGCCCAACTCCTCAAAAAACGCCATGGCCGCCGGTCCGTCAAAGCGGGAAAATGCGCTGTAAAGGAATTTCCCATTACGTGGTATATTGGCCAGCAGTGTCTCCCGATCCGCATGATTGGTGACATTGCAGCGCCCCTTGCCGGTAATATTCAGTTTTTTGCCCAATCGTTCATTGGGCTCCAGCAGCGTCACCGGCACGCTCTGCTCCGCAGCGGTGATAGCAGCCATCATCCCTGCGGCGCCGCCGCCCACCACCACACAGCTTTCCCTCACATCACTCATCGTCCATCTTCCCAAACACACCGTATTCGTTCCAGATATCTTCCAGCTCCGCGAAGGTGGCGGAGACATCCGCTCCGATCCGAGAGGCCAGGGCCACCAGGAGCGCGTTCATCAGCGACAGCGGAGCCACCATGGAGTCCACAAAAGAGAGCATCTCACAGGGTGCCAGCAGCGCCGCATCGGACATCTGATAGACCGGGGAGAGTTCGTTGTCCGTCACCGCGATGATGGATGCCCCCCGGTCCTGGGCAAACTTCACGGTGTTCATGGTGACTTTGGAGTAGCGGGGGAAGCTGATGGCGATCATCACATCCTCCGGACCGATGCGGAACAGCTGCTCGAAGATCTCGCCGGCAGCGCTGGTCTGCACCAGCGTCACATTCTCGAAGAGGAGGTGCATGTAGAAATTCAGATACCCCGCCACAAAGGTGGAGGAGCGGACTCCCAGAATGTAAATATGCCGGGCACTGCGGATGCGCTCTACCACATCGTCGAAGGCCTTCCGGTCCGCGTTGACAGCTACCTCCCGCAGCTTTTCGATATCGGAATGGAGCACGGTACCCAGAACATCCTGCCCGCCGAAGAGCTCCCCCGCCGCCTTGATGCGCTGCGTGGAAGTCAGGCGGCTGCGGATCATCTCCTGCAGCGCCCTCTGCATGCTGGGATAGCCGTCATAGCCCAGCTCCGAAGCAAAGCGTACCACCGTGGATTCGCTCACTCCCACCAGTTTGCCCAGCTTGCTGGCAGTCATGAAGGCTGCCTTGTCGTAATTTTCCAAAATGTATGCGGCGATCCGTTTCTGTCCCTTGGAAAAGCCGCTCATACTGCTCTCAATGCTATGTAAGATGCTCTTTGCCACGGTCGTTCCCTCCGCGCTCAGATTCCGGCTGATGCGGAACACCAGCCCATTCTGTCGTATTGTACCACAGCCGCCGTCATTTTGGAACCATTTTTGCAGGATTTTTCAGAAATCTTGCAAAAAGAAAGCGCGGCATCTCTGCTCCGCGCTCCTCCTCATGTGTTTTTCAGCGCCTCCATCTCCGCTTCCGTGAGATAGCGCCACTTTCCCGGGGACAGATCTCCCAGTTCCAGCGTGTGCTCCCTCACCCGGCGCAGCCGCTTCACGGTCAGACCGCAGACGGAGCACATGCGCCGGATCTGGCGGTTTTTCCCCTCGTGGATCGTAACAGACAGCAGTGCCGTCCGGCCGCTTTGCCGCAGCACCTCCACCTGCGCGGGACGGATGGGTTCCCCATCCAGATTCCGCACCTGGGACAGGCGCTCCGCAGCCCCCTCCACCGGTCCGTGAACACTGACGTGGTAGGTCTTATCCACCTGACCGGAGGGGTGCAGCAGTCGCTGCATCAGCGCTCCGTCGTTGGTCATCAGCAGCAGCCCCTCGGAATCCAGGTCCAGCCGTCCCACCGGATACACCCGCACGCCGCAGTCCGCCGTCAGGTCCGCTACCGTCCGGCGTCCCTTCTCGTCAGAGAGGGTGGTGACCACGCCCCTGGGCTTGTTGAGCATCAGACAGACCCATGGATCCCGCCGGCGCAGCGGCCTTCCGTCCACCGTGATCTCGTCCCGCTCCGGGTCCGCCCTCTGGCCAAGCGCGGCGGGGATGCCGTTGACTGCCACTCGTCCGGCGGTAATATAATCCTCCGCCGCCCGGCGGGAACAGACCCCGGCGGCGGAGAGCAGTTTTTGCAGGCGTTCTTCCATATCCTCATTCCTTAAAAATGCCCTGCTTGAGCGTTTCCAGGGCCGCTCCAGACAGCGGCAGCACCGTCCGGCCGCACAACAGAGTCACCCGGCCCACCTCCGTGCCGTCCACGGAAAAGACCGCTTCTCCGGCCTCCGTACCGGCCAGCACCGGTGCCTCCAAAGGCTGAAGTTCCAGACGCATGGAAAAGGACTCCTCCGCAGCCACCGGCCAGGAAAAGCTCTCCGCCGCCACCAGCGGCACAGATCCGCCGCCGCTTCCGGCCACCGAAGCCCGAGCCGTCTCCTGTCCCAACACAGCGCCCTTCCGGGCGGGATAGGTGGTAAAACCATAATCGTAGAGACTCTGGTGATCCGCCCAGTCATTGCCGTCCTGCAGCGTCACCGCAACCAGACGCTGGCCATTCCGCTCCGCACAGGTTACCAGCGTCCGGCCCGCCGCCCGGGTATATCCGGTCTTGAGGCCGATGCAGCCCTCTTCCATGCTCAGAAGCTTATTGTGATTGGTCATGGTGCGTCCGCCGATGGTGACGCTTCTGGTGGAGGCGATGCGCACCAGCGTCTCATTCTGAACCGCCGCACAGGCCAGCACCGCCATGTCCCGGGCGGTGGAATAATGATTCTCGTCATCCAGCCCGTTGGGGTTTGCAAAGGAAGAGTTCTCCATACCCAGCTCCGCAGCATAGGCATTCATCCGCTCCACGAATCCCGCCACGCTTCCGCCCACATGTTCCGCAATGGCCACCGCGGCATCGTTCCCGGAGCACAACAGCAGTCCGTAGAGCAGCATCTCCAGCGTCAGCTCCTCTCCCGCCCGAAGATACATGGAGGAGCCTTCCGTCCCCGCAGCCTGGGCCGACACCGTCACCACATCCTCCAGGTCCCCATCCCGAATGGCCACCAAGGCCGTCAGGATCTTGGTGGTGCTGGCAATGAGCATCCGAGTATCGGCATGATGTGCATAGAGCACCCGTCCGCTGTCCACATCCATCAAGATGGCGGACGCGGCGGAGGTCCCCACCGCCCGGCAGCGGACAGGCAATCCACCAAGAAGCAGCACTGCGGCTGCCAGGCAGGCGCAGACTCGTCTGTGCAAATACCATCACCTCGGTTTCAAAACGATGATGGTAGTATACCCCCGTTACAGCGGTTCTTTTTCTTCCTTCTTGTCGAAATATTTTTCCACTTTGTCCATAAGATCCGGCACCATCTCCACCACCCGGTCCAGCGTGGACACCGGCGGCACCGCCACCGGCAGCACCCGGGTGGTTCCATCCTTGATCACCAAGAAGGCCACCGGATCGATCTTGACGCCGGCCCCCACGCCGCCGCCGAAATTCTTGGGCTGGACCTTGCCGTAGTCTCCGCCGCCGCTGCCGAAGCCGAAGCTGACCTTGGAGATGGGAATCAGCGTCACGCCGTCCGGTGTGTGGATGGGCTGACCAACGATGGTATTGCTGTCCACCATCTCCCGTACCTTCTCCATTGCTCCGCACAGCATATCCTGCAGCGGGTTCTTCTCCATGGGATTTTCCATTTCGTTCATCCTTTCTCTCATGCGGCAGGACGGGCGCCCTTTCCGGGCGTCCCTCCCTTCCGATCACGGTTGCGTTTTTCCATCTGTGAAAGCAAGCGCAGAACGGGAACGGCCACGCCGAGTCCCACTGTCAGAATGGTTCCCACTCTGGCCCGAAGACCCACGCTGCCCTCCAGCCGGGGCTCGGTGGAGTCGAAATCCACCCCGATATGAATCCTCGGATCCGGGATCACCAGGAGCTGCTCCAAAACCGGCATCCCGCCCCAGACCACTCCGTGAAGCCATCCATAGAGCTCCGCAGTCTCCGCCGGATCTCGGGCTCCGCCCAAGGTCACCGACAGCGTCAGCGGTGTGACACAAACGCCCCGGCGGGTACGTTCCAGGGCCCGCCGCAGCGGCGGCCACAGCAATCGTGCCGCCTCCCGCAGCTCTCTCAAAGGCGGCAGCGTCCGCTTTTCTCTCTCCTTTCGCGGAGCCCGGACCTGCTTTGCCGCTTCCGGCGGCTCCTTTGCGGTCTTTTCCCGCTCCGGGTACACCCGAAACCGGATGGGACCCACAAAGGCCGTCACCGTGACGCTCCGCTCTGTGAACACCGCCCGGGCGCCCACGGGCAGCAGACACACCGCCAGCACCAGCAGCGCCAGCACGGCCAGGATCCACCACACAATCGCCACCGGCGCTCCCTCCTTCTCATTCCTCCGGCGCTTCCTCCAATTCCTCCGGCGCATCCGGACCCATCGCCGCAGCCTCCGGGTCCACCACGCGGCCATCCTCGCTCAGCCGCATCTGCCCCTCGCCTCCCAGATCCGGCATCTCCGGCAGCTCGTCCAGGCTGCTGAGGTGGAATGCCCGGAGGAATTCCCGGGTAGTCCGGTAGAGATGGGGCCTGCCCGGCACCTGGAGCCGGCCGCATTCCTCGATCAGGCGGCGCTCCAGCAGCAAACCAATGGTATAGGCGCTGTCCACACCCCGGATCTGATCCACATAAGCCCGGGTGG
>CALWXI010000112.1 GCA_944385455.1 uncultured Oscillospiraceae bacterium
GATCTTCGCCTCCGTTTCACGGGCATGGGCCTGCACCTCCTCCAGACGGCCCCGCAGGCTTTCCAGCTCACCGGTGAGATTCTCCTCCGTTTCACCGGCGGCGCGCAGCAAACTCTCCAAGTGGGACACTGCGCCCTTCAGGCGCAGCACCTCGTCCTCCGCCTGCCGGCGCTGACCCTCCGCCGTCTCCAGCTCGTACTGGGCAGCGGTCAGTTCCCGCTGGGCGTTCTCCTCCTCCCGGCGGGCGGCCTCCAGCTTTTCATGCATGGCACCGGCCCGGCCGCTGAGGCGCTCCAGCTCGGCCGCCCGGCTGAGCACACCGGCGGACCGGCTGGCAGAGCCGCCGGTCATGGAGCCGCCTCGGTTGATGACCTGCCCATCCAGCGTCACGATCCGGAAAGCGCTGCGGTACTTCCGGGCCATGGCGATGCCGCAGTCCAGGTCCTCCACCACCACGGTGCGTCCCAGGAGATTCCGGAACACGGCGGCGTAGCGGTCCTCAAAGCGCACCAGACGGGACGCCAGTCCCACAAAGCCAAACTCCCCGGCAAGGTCCGCCGCCCGCAGCTCATCGCCCCGGATGGCGGTCAGGGGCAGAAAAGTGGCCCGGCCCGCATCCCGCTGCTTGAGGAACTGGATGGCGGACTTGGCATCCTCCTCCCGGTCCACCACGATATTCTGCAGCCCGGCTCCCAATGCGATCTCAATCGCCAGGGAATACTGCTGCTCCGTCTTCATCAGGCTGGCCACGGGACCGTGAATGCCCCGCAGGGTGCTCTTGGCCTGCATCACCGATTTGACAGCCTTGGAAAAGCCCTCGTATTCCTTCTCCATCTCTGTCAAAAGACGGATGCGGTTGTCCAGGGCCCCCACGTCCATGGTGAGTTTCACCCGCTGGTCCGCCGCGGCGGCGGCCTTCTTCTTCCGCTCCTCCATCCGCAGGCCGTGGCCGGCGATGATGTTGGAGGCGGCCTCCGCCTCGTCCCGGGCATTTTCCAGGCTCCGGCGTGCGGCGGTCCCTTGTTCCCGCAGACCCTGGATCTGCTCCCGGACGGCGGCGAGTTCTGCCTCCACCTGACCGGTGCGCTGCTGGATCTGCTCACTTTGGGCAGCCAGAGCCGCGGCTTCCGCCCGCAGGTCCGCGGCGGCTGCCACAGCGATGGCCTCCTCCGCCCGCAGGGCCTCTGCCCGGGTCTGGGCGCCTCCAGCCTGCTGAGCGACCTGCCGTGCCCGCTCCAGCAGCTCCTCCAGCGCCGCATTGAGCCGGACCGCCTCCTGGTCCATGCGGGCGACATGCGCCTCCTGCTCCTCGGCCTGGCGGATCAGGCCGCCGGCACGGCTGTCCGTCTCCGCCAGCTCCGCCTGGGCACGGGCGATGTTCTCCTCATTGTGGGCGATGGCGCTTTCCAATACGGCCACGGCGGATTCCTGCTCCTTCACCTCCGCCTCCAGGGCCCCGGCCTCCGTCCGCAGCCGCTCGGATTCCAGGTCCTTCTCCTGCATCCGGCGGCCATATTCCTCCGCCTGGGCATACAGCGCGTCCAGCGCCGAGCGGGCCTGGTCCCGCTGGGCCTCCGCCGCGGCGAAATCCGTCCGCAGCTTCTGGACTCCCGCCTTCAGGGCGTCCAGATTTTCCAGCCACACGGAGACCTCCAGCAGGCGCAGCTCGTCCCGGTACACCAGATACTTCTTCGCCGTTTCCGCCTGGGCCCGCAGAGGCTCCACCTGCAGCTCCAGCTCCGCGATCTTGTCGTTGATGCGCACCAGGTTCTCCTCCGTGCGCTGGAGCTTGCGCTCCGCCTCCTCCTTGCGGTGGCGGAACTTGGAGATGCCGGCGGCCTCCTCGAAGATCTCCCGCCGCTCCCCGCTTTTGGCCGAGAGGATCTCGTCGATCTTGCCCTGGCCGATGATGGAGTAGCCCTCCTTGCCCATGCCGGTGTCCATGAACAGCTCCATCACGTCCCGCAGCCGGACGGACTGACGGTTGATGTAGTACTCGCTTTCTCCGCTGCGGTAATAGCGGCGGGTAACGGAGACCTCCGACTCCTCCATACCGGGGAAGATGTGCTCCGTATTGTCGATGACCAGCGTCACCTGGGCGAAGCCCACCTGGCTGCGCCTGGCAGTCCCGCCGAAGATCACGTCCTCCATCTTTGCGCCCCGGAGGCCCTTGGCGCTCTGCTCGCCCATGACCCAGCGGATGGCGTCGGAAATGTTGGACTTGCCGGAGCCGTTGGGGCCTACGATGGCGGTGATATCCGCGCCGAAGTTCAGGACCGTCTTGTCCGGAAAGGATTTGAAGCCCTGGATCTCCAATGCCTTTAAGTACACGTTTTCACCTCCGCCGGATTTCCATACGATAACTAGCATACTTTATCAGATAAGTGTGCCCTTTTCAAGGAAAATCCAAAAAATCCCGACAAAAAAAGCGCGCCGCCTCAGCGGCGCGCCTCCTTTGTCTCCCCAATCTGCCGGTAAAGGCATTCCAGCCCCTCTGCCAGTCCCCCAACCCGGTCGATGAGCCCCAGACGGACGGCCTCCTCGCCATAGATCACACTGCCCACGTCTGCGGCCATATCGTCCTTTTTCAGCATCAGCATCTCAAACGCCCCCGCGCTGATGGCGCTGTGACCGGAGACGAAGGCCACAATCCGCTCCTGCAGGCGCTGGAAATAGCTGTACGTCTGAGGCGCGGCAATGACCGTGCCGCTCATGCGGACGGGATGGATGGTCATGGCGGCGGAGGGCACGGCAAAGCTCCGCTGCGCCGCCACCGCCAGCGGCACGCCGATGGAGTGGCTGCCTCCCAGAACGATGGATACGGTGGGCTTGGTCATGCTGGCAATAAGCTCCGCGATGGCGAGGCCCGCCTCCACATCTCCGCCCACGGTGTTGAGGAGAAACAGAACACCGTCCACCTCCTCCGATTCCTCCAGCTTCACCAGAAGCGGCAGCACATGCTCATATTTGGTGGTCTTTGCGGTGTTGGGGGCGGTGTTGTGCCCCTCGATCTGGCCGATGATGGTCAGGCAGTACACATTGCCCCTGGCCGTCCGGGTCAGGGCGGAGCCGAAGTCCAGGATGCCCTGGGCGGCCTGAGCCTCCGGGCTGTTTTCCTCCGGCTGCTGGCCGGGCTTGGTCGGTTCGTTCATCGGATCCCTCCTTTTTCCGGGTAGTGTCCGCAATTTTTACGAATCTACACGCTCCCGCCCTTCCTTTTTGCGGCGGCGTATGATATAGTGATGATTCAAACAGATCAAACGGAAAACCGGTTACACAGGAGGTCCTGCACATGGACGGAAGCACACAGCGCATCGTGGTCAAGGTGGGCACCTCGACCCTGACCCACGACTCCGGCAGTCTGGATCTGCGGAGCATGGAGCATCTGGTACGGACCCTGGCGGATCTCCACGGCGCCGGCCACGAGATCATTCTGGTCACCTCCGGCGCCATCGCCGTCGGCACGGCCCGGCTGGGCCTTGCCCACCGCCCAACGGAGCTGCGGATGAAGCAGGCCGCCGCCGCGGTGGGACAGTGCCGGATGATGCACATCTACGACAAGCTTTTCTCCGAATATAACTGCTCCATGGCCCAGATCCTGCTCACAGGCGACGATGTGGAAAACAGCGACCGGGAAGCCCATCTGTACGGCACCTTCTCCGCCCTTTTGGAGATGGGCGTGATTCCCGTGGTGAACGAGAATGACTCCGTCTCCTCCGCCGAGATCGAGACGGGCCACCACAAGGTCCTGGGCGACAACGACACTCTTTCGGCCATCGTGGCGTCCCTGTGCCACGCGGATCTTCTGATCCTGCTCAGCGACATCGACGGGCTGTATGACGCCGACCCCAAGCAGCATCCCGGCGCCCGCCTTCTCCACCGGGTGGAGGCGCTGACGCCGGAGATTCTGCAGATGGCCGGCGGCGCGGGCACCTGGCGGGGCACCGGCGGCATGGCCACCAAGCTCTCCGCCGCCCGCATCGCCATGGCAGCCGGATGCGACATGGTCATCACCAACGGCAGCCGGATG
>CALWXI010000113.1 GCA_944385455.1 uncultured Oscillospiraceae bacterium
TCCGCTGATATAGGGAATCATGTTGCGTATATTGACAACGCAGGAGAATCTACAACAATTTTTGTAGATACGTGTATTTTTTCAGAGGATCAAAATAGTTGATTTTCAAGCCAGAAAATCTATGCTGCAATGCTCCTACATCATACTCCATCCTAAAATGCGAAAAGGCGGCAGAAGGTCAGCCCGTTCCCGGTGCTGATCTATGCCGCCTAATTTGCTTATATAGTCGTTTACTATGGACACTTCAATTTCAATCAAAGATGCTATGCGAATAGAATCGCATAACTTCTTTTCACCATACCGTAGCTTAAGCCCCATAGGTCCACATTGTGTACCTATGGGGCTTAAGCCTTTGCAAGTGCCTTTTGTTGGTACGCCCGGCTGGATTCGAACCAGTGGCCTACAGAGTCGGAGTCTGTCACTCTATCCAACTGAGCTACGGGCGCATTTCAACAAGACATGTATCACACATATCTTTGGTAAGTATAGCAGATGTTTTTTCATTTGTAAAGTCCTGAATCAAAAAATTTTTAAATGGTGTCCGGAAAAACACCGCTTGAGGAATTCAGACTATTTTACGGCAAGCAGTCAAAAAAAGGAACGGATTTCTTGACGCACCGGTCTCAAGGCAGATATAATGAATCTGATTGAATGGAACAGACTGGTATAGGCCAAAGAAATGGGGGCGCGGCCATGGAGGGAAACAGACGCTTTCACCTGGTGACATTTGATCTGGACGGCACCATGCTGAACGACGAGTGGGCCCACGCCGAGGCCAACCGGCGGATCGGAGCAAAGCTGGGCATTGACTGCACTGCCCTGGGAGACATGACAGGCTATTCTGTCCGCACTCGCTGGCAGGCACTATGCCGTCAGGCCGATGTAACTGCAGACGTAGAAGAGATTGCCCGGGACCATTTCCGCATCACGCTGGAGATCATCCGTCAGGCCCGGATACCGGAATCCGCAGGATTGACAAAGACGCTCCGCGCCCTTCGTGCGGCAGGCTATACCCTGGCGGTGGTCTCCTCCTCCGATGAGGATTTTGTCCGGGCAGTGACGGATTATCTGGGGGTGGCAGATCTTCTGGACTGCTTTGTCACGCAAAGTCAGGTGGCCGTGCTGAAGCCTGCGCCGGACATCTACCGGAAGGTCCAGGCTCTGACGGGAATCCACGCCGCAGCAGCTTTGGGCGTGGAGGACAGCGCCCCCGGCTGTCAGGCCCTGCGGGGCGCGGGGATGTACACCGTGGGCTTCACCGATGAAGGCCGGAACCGGCAGGATCTCTCCGCCGCGGATACTCACATCGCGGTTATGGGAGAGCTCCTCCCACTGATCCACCGGCTGCAAAACCCGTAAAGAAATACCAGTGATCGAAACGACGTCCATGGAAAAGGGAGGGATCGGATATGCGGCTGTACAGCGGAGGCGGTAAACGCCAGTCGTCTCCCCGGTCCTTATCGCGCCGCCGGGGCGGCAAGCACTTGCAGCCGGCCCGGCGGGGCCGGCTGCGGCGGGGTGTAGGGGCGCTGGCCGCCTGCGGAGCAGCACTGATGATGGCCACGGTATCCGCCGGCGGGCCGGGCACATTGCTGGCGGAAAATCTGCCGGCCCAGACGCTGTCTCCGGCGAAGCATATCCAGGGAGCTGCAGAACCGCAGGCCCGGTTCGTCCTGAGCTTTGCGGGAGACTGTACGCTGGGGGCCGAGCACGATTCCTGGAACCGCAGCGGCAATTTCCCCGATGTGGTAGGGACGGACTATGCCTATCCCTTCTCCGGCGTACTGTCCCTCTTTGGTGCGGACGATTTCACCTTTGTCAATCTGGAAGGCGTCCTGACGGACTATCATGTCCCTGCGCAAAAGACCTATCGCTTCCGGGGTCCTCCGGAATACGCGCAGATCCTCACAGAGGGCAGCGTGGAAGCCGTGACGCTGGCCAACAACCACACGCTGGACTACGGCACCCAGGGTCTGGCAGACACCCGGGCAGCCTTAAAGTCCGCCGGCATCGCCGCCTGCGGCGACTGTGAGACGCTGCTGGTGACCACCGACAGCGGACTGCGCGTCGGCATCTATGCCGCCTATCATCTGGACCGCACCCGGATCCGGAATGGCATCGAGGAACTGCAGCAACAGGGCGCGGAGGTGATCGTGGCGGCCTTTCACAGCGGGACGGAAGGGGCCTATCAGCCCACCGCCGCTCAGGAGAGCCTCTTCCGCTATGCGGCGGACTGCGGCGCCCACATCGTCTACAACAGCCACCCGCACGTGCTGGGTCCCATGGAATTTGACGGAGAGCACCTGATCCTCTCCAGCATGGGGAATTTCTGCTTCGGCGGAAACCGGAACCCCACGGACAAGGATACCGCCGTGGTGCAGGTGACGGTGGAACGGACCGGCTCCGGCATCGAGCTGACAGAGGTAACAGTCATCCCCTGCTCCGTCACCAGCACCCCGGGCCGCAACGACTACCGCCCCTCCCTCTGTGAGGCGGAGAGCACCGCCGCAGAACGCATTGCCCGAAAGCTGGCGGGAACCTATCAGGCTCCGGCGGCGCAGACATCCCGGCCGGAAACAGCTCCGCCGGCGGATACCGGCTCCGAAACCGCTGCGGCAGCTCCGTCCCAAACAACGCCTCAGACGGACATAGGCACGGAAATGCAGCCCGCCGTTCCGGCACCGGAAGCCGGGCAGGAAGTTTCGGGCACCCAGGAACCGGAGTGGGTGTTCCTTGACAATGGGGCCGGTATCGGGTAAAATTTTTGCGCTATCTTTATAAGAAAGAGGAGAGAGAAAAAACATGAGCTATATCATCGCGATCGGAGCATATCTGCTGCTGCTGTTGATCTACGGTCTGGTCATTGCCCATAAGAAGGTCAAGACCGCCGACGACATGGTCACCGGCGGTCACCGGATCCCCTTTATCATCCTGGTGGGCAGCCTGCTGGCCACTTGGTGCGGCGGCGGCGGCATCACCGGCTCCGCCGGCGTCGTTTACAGCGGCGGTCCCTGGGTGGGTGCCATCACCTTTGCCGCGCCTCCCATCGGCATCATCCTGCTGTACTTCATCGCCGGCAAGGTGCGCAAATCCAACAAGGTCACCGTACCTGAGATCATGGAGGCCCGGTACGGCACCGCCGCCAGCATCATTTCCGCGCTGTGCGTGATGCTGGCCTATGTGGGTGTGCTGGCCACGCAGCTCAAGGCGGCGGCGGACATTCTGGTGCTGCTTTGCTCCTCCAGCGGGATCGAGGTGTCCCATGGCCTGGCACTTACCATCTGCACCGTCATCATCGCGGTAATCACCGTAGGCGGCGGCCTGGTGTCCGTGGCCTATTCCGACGCCGTCAGTGCGCTGATCATGATCGGCGGCTTCTTCCTGGCCATCCCTGTCCTCATGGGTGTGGCCGCCTCTCAGGGCGCCGTGCTGCCCGCATCCAAGACCACCCTCACCGGCGGCATGTCCGGTGTGGAGATCCTGGGCTACTTCCTGCCCTCCCTGGCGCTGATGCTGGGTGATCAGAACATGCTGCAGCGTTTTGCCTCCGCCAAGAACAGCGAAGAGGCAAAAAAGTCCAACATTGGCATGTTCATCGGCGAGATCCTGGTCATCATCAGCATCATCGCCCTGGTGACCCAGGCCGCCAAGCTCTATCCCACTCTGGAAACTCCCTCCAATGTCATCTTCCAGGTGGCGGTGGATTATCTGCCCCTGGCCTTCGGCGCACTGGTGATGTGCGCATGCATGGCCTTCATCGTCACCACGGCGGACAGCTATCTGCTCTCCTCCGCCACCAACCTCACCAACGACATCTATGTCAAGTATATCCGCAAGGATGCCTCTGACAAGCAGAAGATGCTGGTGCTGCGCGGCACCATCGTGGTGTTCAGCGCCGTGGCCGTGGCTTTGACGCTGTACTTCCCCACCGTGCTGCAGCTGCAGATGACCGCCTACACCATGTACGGCGCGGCCATCACCCCCGCCATCCTCTTCGCTCTCTTTTCCAAGCGGGTGACTCCCGCGGCAGGTATGGCGGGCATCGTGGTGGGAGGCCTGGCCACCATCGTCTGGACGCTGATGGGCACTCCCTACGGCATCCAGTGCGCCATTGTGGCGGTCCCCGCTTCCGTCATTGCCATTTTGCTGGTCACCGCCATTTCCCGCAAGGGCGGCCCGGAGTATTCTCTGGAAGCGCTCTATCAGGACAAGTGATTCCCGGCGGGGCAGAAGCCATCTTCTGCCCCGCTTCCATTCCATTTGAAAGAAAGGAAGTTTTTCCATGGAAGATCCCCGTATCCGGAAATTTGCCCGCTTTCTCATCCGCAGCGCGGTGGAGCTGCAAGCGGGCGAAAAGATCCTCATCGAGCTCCACGGCAGTGAGACGGGCCTCATGAAGGCCCTGGTCCAGGAGGCCTATGACGTGGGCGGCAAACCCTTTATCCACATCTTCGACTATGAGGTGGAAGGAGCTCTGGTACAGGGCGCCGATGCCGCCCACATGGAGGAGATCGCCTCCTATGAGCTGGCCCGGATGCGTGACATGGACGCCTACATCGACATCCGCGCCACCACCAACATCAGCATGTGGCACAACGTCAGCGATGAGGCCCAGCGCCGCTACCGGCAGTACTACTGGGGCCCCATCCATTTGGCGGAGCGGTGCAACCACACCAAGTGGTCCGTGCTGCGCTATCCCAACGACGCCATGGCTCAGCTGGCCGGCGTCTCTACCGAGGAATACGAGGACTTCTACTTCCGGGCCTGCCTGGTGGATTACGACAAAATGGGCCGGGCCATGGAGCATCTGGAGGCCCTGATGGACCGCACCGACCGGGTGCACATCCTGGGACCGGGCACGGACCTGACCTTCTCCATCAAGGGCATCCCCTCCTTCGGCATGCACGGCAACCGCAATATCCCCGACGGCGAGGTCTACACCTCCCCGGTGCGGGACTCCGTCAACGGCCACATCACCTACAACTGCCCCTCCCTCTATGACGGCTTTTTGTTCCGGGACGTGTATCTGGAGTTCAGGGACGGCAAGATCGTGAAAGCCACCAGCAACAATACGCCCTATATGAACGAGATCTTCGACATCGACGAGGGCGCCCGGTATGTGGGCGAGTTCGCCTTCGGCGTGAACCCCGTCATCACCCGCCCCATCGGGGACATCCTGTTTGACGAAAAAATTGCCGGCAGCTTCCATTTCACCCCCGGCAACAGCTACGACAATGCCTCCAACGGCAACCATTCCGCCGTCCACTGGGACCTCATCCAGATCCAGACGCCGGAGTACGGCGGAGGCGAGATCTGGTTCGACGACGTGCTGATCCGCAAGGACGGATTGTTCGTGCTGCCGGAGCTGCAGTGCCTGAATCCGGAAGCCCTGCTGGCGGAAGAAGAAAAGGAGG
>CALWXI010000114.1 GCA_944385455.1 uncultured Oscillospiraceae bacterium
AGTTAGTTTTAACTAACCATATCTGTATCATACCAGCCGCCGCAGCATCTGTCAAGTCTTTTTTCGAAAATCCCGCCGCCGGTTGCCTTTGCCGGAAAATTGCGGTATAGTGGGCCTATCTCAAAGCCAGGAGGCCTGCCATGAAGCTTTTGATCCTCTCCGATTCCCACGGGGTCCTCGCCAACATGGAGCGGGCGGTGGACGAGGCCGCTCCCCAGATGATCCTCCACCTGGGAGACTGCTGGCAGGACGGCGTCCGGCTCCACAGCCGATTCCCCGAGATCCCCTTCCGCCAGGTGCCCGGCAACTGCGACTTCCGCCCCGATGAGCCGGCGGAGCTGCTGCTGGGCGTGGGCGGCCTGCGGCTGCTGATGTGCCACGGCCATACCTACGGCGTCAAGCAGTCCCTGCTGGCGGCGGGACTGGCGGCGGAGGAGCGGGACCTGGATCTCTTCCTCTTCGGCCACACTCACCGCCCCCTGGTGGACAAGCGGGGCAAAACCCTCTTTCTGAACCCCGGCAGCATCGGAGCCTCCGTCCGCCCCTCCTACGGCGTGGTCTGCATCGAGGACGGCCGTCTGGACGGCCATATCGTGCTCCTCACATGAGCCCTTGCCAAACAGGTGCGCTTCCTGTATACTGGGGAGCGAAACGAATTGCTTGGACCGGGGAGGGAATGGGATGAAGCTGAGCGTTCTTCTGGGCGCCGCCGCGGCCGGTTTTCTCTGCATGTCCCTGGTGGGCATGCAGGCCCTGGTTGCGCTGTTTTCCTCCATCCCCCTGGCCAAGCGGCGCCACCGGGAGAATCCCGCCTTCGACCTGCGCCGGGCATACCGGCGCATCCGGATGGTGGCGGTGCTGGCGGTGGTGCTGACGGTGCTGGCAACCATCCTGGCGGCAGCGCTGCTTCCCCTGCCGGCTGTGGTGGGATACCTGCTGGGTATGATCCTGGGGTTCGTGTGCTCCCTGCGCCGGATGAGCCCCAACAACGAGCGGAACCAGCGCAGCTTTGACCGGTTTTATGAGGACTGCCTCACCGGAGAATCGGATATGGACGATACCCGCATCTCCTGAATCCAGAAATTGCCCGGCCCCCGCCTTCCGCGGGGGCCGGGCTTTTTTGTCAGCAGTGGCCGCAGGTATCGCAGTGTCCCGCGCAGCGCAGCTCGTCGCCGTAGGCGATGCCGCGGCGGTCGCAGTAGTCCCGCACCGCCGCCCGCACCGCCTCCTCCGCCAGGACGGAGCAGTGGATCTTGTGGGCGGGCAGGCCGTCCAGGGCCTCCACCACCGCCTTGTTGGACAGCTCCAGCGCCTGGGAGAGGGTCTTGCCCTTGATCATCTCCGTGGCCATGGAGCTGGTGGCGATGGCGCTGCCGCAGCCGAAGGTGTTGAACTTCACGTCGGTGATGACCTGAGTGTCCGGGTCCACCTGGAGATAGATGCGCATGATGTCGCCGCACTTGGCGTTGCCCACCTCTCCCACGCCGTCGGGATGGTCCAGCTTGCCCACATTCCGGGGATTGCGGAAGTGATCCATGACCTTCTCACTGTACAATGCCATATTGCTTTGCTCCTTTCCTCAGATGAGATGGGGCCGCGCGCCCCGTTCCAGCTCGTCCCACACCGGGGAGATGCTCCGCAGGTACGATACCACCCGGGGCACCGTCTCCAGAATATGGTCCACCTCCTCCGGCCGGTTGTACCGGCTCAGGCTCAGCCGCAAAGACCCGTGGGCCACCTCGTGGGGCCGCCCCAGAGCCAGCAGCACGTGGCTGGGGTCCAGGGACCCGGAGGTGCAGGCGGAACCGGAGGAGGCGGCGATGCCCGCGTCGTCCAGCATCAGCAGCAGGGATTCTCCCTCGATGCCCTCGATGCACACGTTGACGTTCCCCGGCAGGCGGCGCCGCGGGTCGCCGTTGAGGACGGTATGAGGGATGGCGGTGAGGCCCGCGATGAGCCGGTCCCGCAGCGCCGTCAGCGCCGCGGCCTCCTCCGCCATGCTCCGGCAGGCTTCCTGGAAGGCCGCCGCCGCGCCCCGGATGGCCGCCAGGTTCTCCGTGCCCGCCCGGCGGCCCCGCTCCTGGGCGCCGCCGTAAATGAGGGGCTGCAATGCCACGCCCTGCCGGGCATACAGCATCCCCGCCCCCTTGGGGCCGTGGAACTTGTGGGCGGAGAGGGACAAAAGGTCGATGTGCATGGCCTCCACGTCGATGGGCAGGTGGCCCGCCGCCTGGACGGCGTCGGTGTGGAACAGCACACCGGCCTCCCGGCACACCGCGCCGATGTCCGCGATGGGCTGGATGGTGCCGATCTCGTTGTTGGCGAACATCACCGACACCAGGCACGTCTCCGGCCGGAGGGCCGCCCGCACCTGCTCCGCCGTCACCACGCCGTCCGGCGGGATATCCAGCAGCGTCACGGAAAAGCCCTCCTTCTCCAAGGCCTCCAGGGTGTGGAGCACCGCGTGGTGCTCGAAGGCCGTGGAGACGATGTGCCGCTTTCCCTTCCGGGCGCCCAGGGCCGCCGCGCTGCGCAGGGCCTGGTTGTCCGACTCGCTGCCGCCGGAGGTGAAATAGATCTCCCGGGGCCGGGCGCCCAGGTGCCGGGCAAAGCCCCCCCGGGCCTCCTCCAGCAGCTCCGCCGCCCGCTGGCCCGGCGTATGCAGACTGGAGGGATTGCCGTAGATCTCCCCCAGGCAGGGGAGCATGGCCGCAAGCGCCGCCTCGCTGACGGCGGTGGTGGCCGCGTTGTCCGCATAGACGATCATGTGTAATTCCTCCTATTCCTATCTATTTACTATGATATAGTTATGCCATAGATTTCCCCTTTTGTCAAGGGGACGGCGCAAAAAAACGGCGGAGAACGATTCTCCGCCGCTGAGGGCATGTTATGGGATCTCCAGGTGGACGCATTCGTGGAATTCCGGCTCCACCAGACCGGGGATGTCCACCGCGTCGGTGAAGTACAGCTCCTGGACGT
>CALWXI010000115.1 GCA_944385455.1 uncultured Oscillospiraceae bacterium
GGAGGAAGCTTACCGGGACGGCAGGCTTCGTGCCATTGGCGTATGCAACTTCAATGCCGCCCGGCTGCTGGACTTCTGCGAGTCTGTGGCGCTGAGGCCGGCAGTCAATCAAGTGGAGATTCACCCGGTCTTCCACCAGAAGCAAGCCATGAAGATCATGTCGGACTACGGCGTGATCCCCGAGGCCTGGGGCCCCTTCGCCGAGGGACAGTTCGGCATCTTCACCAACCCTGTTCTGACGGAAATCGGCCGCGCTCACGGGAAGACCGCCGCCCAGGTGGCCCTGCGGTGGAACATCCAGCGAGGCGTGGTGGTGATCCCCAAGACTGTCCACAAAGATCGAATGGAGCAGAATTTTGACATTTGGGACTTTGCACTGTCCCAGGACGAGATGGGGAAAATCGACGCGCTGGATATGGGACACAGCGGCATCGTGGACCACAGCAACCCTGAGTTCATCAGAATGCTTCACAACTTAAAAGTCCACGCCTGATTGGAAGAACCGGACATGATTTCCCAAAAGGAACATCATGTCCGGTTCTTTCCCACTGCAGGCGCCTCTTGCCGCTCCCGCCTCACTCCCCCACCGCTCCGTCATGCTCTGAATGGAATGCCGCGCCGGAACGTCATCATCCCCCGCTTTGGGCAGCTCCGCTTCCCGGATTTCAACTGCTCCCTTCCCAAATAAATTCCGCCCCTCATTTGGCTTCCTCCTGCTTTCCGCGTCCGCGCATAACGCATCGTTCCATCATGGCGCTCACATGGCTGACGGGATCCGCGCAGTCATTTTGAAGCCATTCCGTAATGATCGCCATAAATCCATGGATATAAAACGCCATCATATAGTTCCGATCGGATTCCGCAACCTGGAAGCGCTCCAAAATCGGGACAAAAACATGGCGCATCATCCGGCTGTAAGTCTTGTCCAGCTCAAGAGAACCGGCTTTTTTCAATGCCGTTCGGAAGAGGCGCTTATTTTGTGCGATATATTCCAGATACGGCGTCAGATACGCAGGCGTAACCAGATACAATTCGTCCAGAGGGCATTCCCGGATTCTGGAAACAGAACCGCCATCACAACAACCGTCACCATCACGATCAGGAATACGGCTCCGCCGGTCATGGCGTTCATCATTTTTCGATAAGCCTCTCCGTTTGCAGAAAAGCGGGCGATCATTGCCGTCTGCAGGCCGAGAACGGACATCATGGCGGATACAAAATTCAGCACTTTGGCAGCGGAGAGGATCGGACTTTCCATTTTTCGAAACTTCACAAGGTTTACTATGGACAGGACCATCATATAAAACGTATACAGCGCAGACAGATAGATCAAATATCCCGGATAGCTGAAGCCGGAGTTGGTCCGTACCATCAGGACGATCATACCGCCCATTGGGATATGGAACAGGAACAGCATCACCGCTGTCCGGCGATAGCACCGGAGTTCATAAGACGCCCCTTTTCCTGCCCTGCGGCGGTATCCGAATGCCAGATAGGCTCTCATCATGCACAGCGCCATATCGTAGACGGCCATGGAAAAGAACCAGACCGATGCGTATCGGGCAGCGGCTGCAAAGCGGAAAATCATATATAAGAAACTGACTGCCATGCCCTGATAAATGCTGATGCCCCTTCGAAATGACCGGTCATGCAAATACCGCCCGCCAAGTGCCGTAGACGATACCTTCCGGATCAGTCCGCTGCGGTTCCATAAATCCGCTTTGAACTGCTTGAGCCGCCCTGCCAGTGCGGGCAAGGCGGCGAGCAGGATCACAAGAGCGTATGCTGACAAGAAAAAAACGGGATACGCCGCGGCGCTTTCTTCCCTGTTGGAGGCAAATATGAAAATGAGCGCGGCAAACGATGCCGCCGGGACAGTGCATAGAACCCCCTTTGGCGGATGGAGAACTCTGTCCAGCATCATCTCTGCTTTCCCCATTTCTTTATTCTCCGCTGATTTCTTTGGCCAGTTCCATAATCTCAAACGCGTACTTCCGCTTGCCTTTTTCCAGCATTTTCTTGTAAACGGGATAGTTGACGCCCATGCCGGCCATCCCAATGAGCCCGATGGCAACACCAAGCACAAACGAACCCGTAGTGCCGCTTCCGATCACATTCATGGACAGGCACATCCCGACTCCGGCAATCAGAGCGCAGAGGATGCCGGCAGTATAGGTGAAGACCGTTGCCGGCAGTTTTGCTCTGGCATCCAGCTTCCGAAGTGCGATGACCTTGGAATCATCTTTCGGGGCATACTCGTTTGCAAGGTGCTCAGCGTAAATTTTATCTGTATTCATGGTCGATTCCTCCTTGATTGGATGGTCTCATTCTACCAGAATCAAGAGGACCGCGGAACAACACGGACGGCGCCCTGTGTCGAGCGAAAGGGCGGTAACCGCAGAAAAAGCGGGACAGCATCGCAAATTGCCATGCTGCCCCGCATGATACGGCCTCTTCCCGATGGGTATGCCGCAGCAAACACGCATTTCCCTGCCAAAATCTCCACCCGGGAGAACCGAAGAGGGAGCCGGGGAAGGAGGATCAGCTCTGCTTTTCCGCTTTCAGGAACACAGAGGGATGCTTTTTGCAGGTGGCGAGGCTCACCGCCAGCAAGGCCGCGCCGCAGGCAATGGTGCCGGGGACGGCGGAGCCAAGGCCGAAGGGCTCGCCCGCCAGCCGCCAGGCCACGCATACGCCGAAGCCGCAGAGCATGGCTGCCACGATCCCGGCGTTTGTGGCCCGCTTCCAGAACAGGGCGGCAAAAGCCGGGATGCCCGCCGCCGCGGCGTAGAAGCTCCAGGAAAACATCAGGATGTTATAGGCGTTTTGAATATACAGAGCGATCACCAGGGCGCCCAGCGGCAGGATGACGGAGAAAATCCGGGAGAGAAGGATCTCCCGCCGTTCCGTCATCTTGGGATTGAGGGTCATGCCGATGTCGTGGACGCATGTCTGGACAGACACCAGCAGGTAGCTGTCCGCCGTTGACATGATGACGGACAGAATGCCGGCCAGCGCCAGGCCGGTGAGTCCCACGGGCAGGATCTCGATGGCCAGCGCGGGAACCACCGCGTCTGTGGAACCAAACTCCGCCAGCACATTGTCGCCGAGGATCTGGCGTCCCACCACACCCATAAAGTACACCAGCAGGATGGTCACGCCGTAAACAGCGGTGCCCAGAAACATCCCCCGCTTCGCCGCCCGGCGGTCTTTGGCCGCAAAGGCCCGCTGCCACATCTCAGCGCCCGCCATGGTGAATACCAGATAGGTGACGATGTCGCCCAGTATGCTGCCGTCCACATAGGGCGTGGCGAGTTCCGGAGCCAGATTGGCCGTGAAGCTGGCAAACCCGCCCACATGCAGCAGCGCCGCAACAGGAATCAGAATGTAGACGAAAAGCAGCAGCATATAAAACTGCAGCACGTCCGTATAAACCACGCCGAACAGGCCGGACGTGGCGGTATAGACCATAAATACCACGCAGGCGATGAACGCACCCATCTCATAGGAAATTCCGATCTGCCCGCCCAGCATCTTGATGATGGTGGCCGTGGCGGTCACCTGAGAGGCCACGGTGCCCATCATGGTGAACGCGATCAGAACGGACAGGATCAGTTTGGCCGTCCTTCCAAAGCGCATCTCAAACAGCCCGGGAATGGACGTGATGTTGTATTTCATGCCGATATCGGAGATGATTCCCGCGAAGCCGGAAAAGACAAACATCCCCAGCAGATACGGCACCGCCGTGAGAATGGCCTTGAAACCGTCGGAATAGGCGACGCCCGCGCGGCCCATGAGCCCGCTGCCGCCGATGATGGTCGCGCAGACCGTAGCCATCAGCACCAGGGGCCCAAAGGAGCGGCCGGCAACGTAGTAATCGCCGGTATTCTTAATTCGTTTCACCGAATAGACGCCCACCAGAACCATCAAAATCAAATAAGCCCCAATGATAACCAAATCCCAAACGCTCAGTTTCTCCAATAGAAGTCCTCCCCCCATAGATCATGATACATTTATTATATCGGCGGGAGGTCGATCTGTCAATTTTCAACACGGTCGCCGCAGGAAAATCCGTGCGCGCCGAATGCTCATAGATGCCACTTTTTTACAGGGTGCCGCGCAGACCGAGCCCTCTGAAGAAAGCGAAGCGCGGGGAAGCGATGCGGTTTTGTCATCGTTTCCCCGGGCATTTGCATCAGGCCCCTTTTCCATGGCGAAAGGAATGGCGGTCAAACACACCGCTTACATCCGCACAGAGGCGTCCAAAGCCAGGGCCGACCTCTCGCACTCGTCAGACCGCATGGTGATCTGGACGCACAGCGGACTGCCCTTCATACGCTCACTGGCATAGCTCAGGCCGTTGCTCCGCTCATTGAGCAGCGGATGGTCGATCTGGGCGGGATCACCCAGCAGGATGACCTTGGTACCCCGTCCCACGCGGGTGATGATGCCTTTCATCTGCCGGGGCGACAGGTTCTGCGCCTCGTCGATCATGAGCCAGGTGTCGGTGATGGAGCGGCCCCGCATGAAATTCATGGCCTCGGCGGCGATAACGCCGGTATCAAAGAGATAATCGATGCGGCCCCGCAGCTCCTCTTCCCCGTGCTTTTCCCTTTTGCGCTCCTGATCCAGCAGAATCTCCAGATTATCGATGATAGGGCGCATGAGGGGCGAGATTTTTTCCTGCTCACTGCCGGGCAGGAAACCGATGTCCTGGTCGAACTGTGCGTTTGGCCGGCAGACCAGGATCTTGCGGTACGCGCGCTCCTCCTGCTCCAGGACCTGTTCCAGTCCTGCGGCCAGGGCATAGAAGGTCTTGGCTGTCCCCGCAGGCCCCTTGACGATGACCAGCGGCGCCTCGTCCGCACCCAGCATAAGCGCCTCCTGCAGGAACTGCTGGCCCACGTTCCGGGCTTTGACGCCGAAGGGCTTGACGCCGCTGTGCCGCAGGGCGGTCACCCGCCCCTGGCGAAAACGGCCCAGCATCGTATTTTTGTCCGCAGTATCTGAGCGCAGGAGCACAAACTGATTCTCGATCAAGACGGCGGGCGCCCGCTGTCCCTCCTGATTCACCGTATACAGGTCCTCCGCGGCAGCTCCCTTCTTCTTGAACGCGGAGAGCAGGGCGTTTGGAACATAGGCCTCGGTGCGGCCGGTATAGGGCGATCCCTCACCGGAGACCTGATCCGTGGTAAAGTCCTCTGCCGGCACACCCAGCATCTGGGCGCGGATGCGGGCCACAATGTCGCGGGTGACCAGTGTGACGGGGGCGCCCGATGCAATGAGACCCTTGCACACCTTGAGTGTCCGCCCTTCCGCACTGTCGGGATCCATGCCGTGAGGCAGCGCCACATCCACATGGTTGACCTCCAGACGCAGGGTGCCGCCCCCCTGCAGGGTCACACCCTCCACCAGATTGCCCCGGAGACGGAGCAGCTCCAGAAACCGGATGACCTGCCTGGCATTCTCGCCCTGTTCGCCATCCAACCGTTTCAGGCGATCCAGTTCTTCCAATACAGCCAGGGGCAGTACAATATGGTTGTCCTGAAATGATCCCAGAGCGTACGGGGCCTGGATCAGCACGCCGGCATCCAATACGAAGGTTTTCTGCACATTGATTCCGCCTTTCTATGATGTCGTTTCGTCTCTGCGGCTTGGCTCCGGCAGCGGATTGCCGCCGCGGCTGCCGGGGCCGGTCACCGATTCAGGCTCTCCAAGACCGGCTGGATGTATTTCCGGTCTGAAAAATCACAGGACGAGGAGATCATCCGGAGCATCTCCTCATCTGCGGGCGTCTTGTCTTTTTTGACACTGAAGGCCTTCCAAAAAGCCTTCATCATCAGCTTGGAGAGGATGGACATGTTCTCATAGCGGAAGCCGCCGGGACAGTAGAACACCTCCACCCCCTTCAGCTCTGCCCGCAGGTTTCCGAGAAATTCCCGCGTTTCCGGGTTGTCGATGGGACTGCCGCCGACACAGAATAGAATCACTTTCTTGCCCGCCCAAACAGTATCTAAATTCCGCCTGAGCCAGTTGAGCTTGCAAACCGTGCCCGCCCGCACCCAGCTCCCGAATATGATCGCGTCATAGGCATCCAAGCGGGCCTTTTTGGCCGCCGCCAGATCCAGGCAGTCCGCGCCGGCCGCCTGGGAGATCCATCGGGCGTACCGAGCGGTAAATCCTGTCTGGGAAAAATAGATCACTGCTGTATTCATCCGTCGTGACTCCCTTTTCCGTTCTCGTATCCGGCAGGCTCCCTGCAAAGCAAAATCGGCTCACGCAAAAAGGCGCAAGCCGACTCTTATGGGATGAATATTGCAAAAATGGATACGGGCGACTGCAATGTCCGGCACCATGAAATCTCTCCTCGCCGCGGATACCTTACATGATATATTCAAATTACTTCAGTCGCCGCGGAATTACAACGCCGCTCTTGTAAAATGTCAGTTAAATTTCCCGCGCTTTCTTCCTTGTTCCCATTCCCGGGCTTTGAGCCCGCGGCCATCCGTCCGGCTGAGAAACGCCGGTTTTCTACGGCTGCGGAGCTCACCCCAGATGAGCGGTGCGTTCCACCCCCAGTGAGCAGATCACCGCCCCGGCATCGGACTGGAGGCCGTGATGGGCGTTGACCTCCTCCATCACGCTGTTGCGTATCTCGCGAGGCACCACGATCAGGATGATCTCCTTTTCTTCCCGGAGCGTGAGTCCCTTCAGCTGCTCGATCTCCTCCTTCGCTACCCAGCGGCCGCGGACCACCGTGCCGCCTCTGGCGCCGGCCTTCCTTGCGGTGGCCATCACCTCGTCGGTAAAACCCTGATTCACCGTGATCATAATGAGGCTGCTTTTTTCCTGCATCTCTTCATACTCCTTATTTTTGTCCAGTTTCGTTCTGGCGCTGATGGATGCGGCCAGCAGATTGGTCACCGCCTCCATGGGAACCGTGAAGGCGATGCCCCGGCCAGGACACAAGTCGTGCAGGTCATCCCCCAGCTTTTCCAGCAGGCTCTGAGCCGTCCCGGCCGGTGCGAGACTCAGAATGATGTCCTTCTCCGAACCGCCCAGTCCCAGGATGTCCATAATCTCCGAGGTGGCGGTGCCGGTTCCCTCGCAGCGCACATGGGTGAACACCTGTTCCTGATCATAAAGCTTTGTCAGCTTGTTTCCGCTGCCGCGCTCAATGATGGAGACGATCATGACCAGCCTGTTCAAATCTCTCATATCGGCCCTCCTTTCAAGCGTCATAATACAAAATGCAGTCCTCCGCACGGGCAAGCTCCGCCCGCAGGGCGTCGCTTTCCAGCTTCCTGCGTACCCGGCCCGCCAGGCCCAGAAGCTGAATGGTCACCAGAGGCGTCATCGCCACCATGGCCACCAGGCCGAAAGCGTCCGTCATGAAGTTGCCCCCAACCGCCTGGCAGGCGCCCATGGCAAAGGGCAGCATGAAAGTAGCGGTCATAGGCCCGGAAGCCACGCCGCCGGAGTCAAACGCCACGCCGGTAAAGATCTGCGGCACGAAGAAGGTCAGGGTCAGAGCGAAGATATAGCCCGGGATCAGGAACCACATGATGGACACTCCGGTAAGTACCCGCAGCATGGCGATCCCTACGGAAACCGCCACGCCAATGGACAGTCCCCTCCGCATGGCGCGCTGGGAGATGGCGCCCATGGAAACCTCCTCCACCTGCTTGTTGAGCACATGGACGGCGGGCTCCGCGGCAACCACGAAGTACCCCATGACCATGCCGATGGGAATCAGCAGCCAGGGCTGCTCCCCGGCAGCCACGGTGGCGCCGATGAGCTGGCCGGCCGGCATAAATCCCACGTTCACGCCGGTGAGGAACAGGACCAGACCCAAATAGGTATAGACAAGTCCGCTGGCAATCCGCAGCAGCTGCATCCGCTTAAAGCGCCGGGTGGCCAGCTGAAACAGCAGAAACATCAGGCAGATGGGCACGATGGCAATGGCCACCTCCTCCGCGTAATGGGGAATGGCCCGGACAAACTCGCGGGCGGCGTCCTTTGTCGTGGCGATGTCCGCGAGAGAGACGGAGGAATATGTGGCGCTGTCCGGTGTGTAGCAGATGCCCAGGATCATCACCGAGAGGATGGGGCCGATGCTGCACAGTGCCACCAAGCCGAAGCTGTCGCTGGTGGCGTTCTTGTCGCTGCGCATGGAGGCCATGCCCACGCCGAGGGCCATAATAAAGGGCACCGTGATGGGACCGGTGGTAACGCCGCCGGAATCAAACGCCGCCGGAATAAAATCCGCCGGCACAAACAGGGATAAGGCGAACGCCGCAATGTAAAATCCCACCAGCAGAAAGGACAGGGGGATCTGCAGCCGGACACGCAGCAGTGCGATCACCAGAAAAATCCCCACGCCCACCGCCACGGTCAGAATCAGCGTCATGTTGGGCACAGCGGGAACCTGTTCCGCCAGGACCTGCAGATCCGGCTCCGCCACAGTGATCAGAGCCCCCAGCACAAAGCACAGCAGGATCGGGAGGGCCAAACTCTTCGACCTGCCCAGGGCCGTACCGATGCCCTGCCCCATTGGGGTCATGGACAGGTCCACTCCCAGCGTGAATATCCCGACGCCGACGATCAAAAGGATCGCGCCGAAGGAAAAAAGGACGATGGCTCCTGGTGTCAACGGTGCGATGGTCACGCTCAGCAGCAGCACAATCGCGGTGATGGGCAGGACGGAAGACAGGGATTCCTTGATTTTTTCCATGAGTTGCAGATTGATTCGCACGGACTCACTCCTTTTTGCTGCCATTTTTTGGCAGTGTCTTTTTTGATTTCATAATTAATATAACAGATAACGCAGGATAAAGTACAGAAAAAATCCAAATTCTTAACAAAATGTTTAGATTTGCGGTTTACCGCTTTCAGCGCAGCCGACCCAAACGCCGATAGATGCGGCCCGCTGTGCCGTTTATGTCTGAGGAAGCGTGCAGCTGCGAGAAGGATATCCCGCCAAAGGAAGATAAAGTAAAAGCCCTCATTCGGAAAGGCCCGGGATGCTCCATGGGCCAAAGACGGAGGGCGGGCATGGAGCGATCCTCAATGTAGATACCATTTCGTTCATGCTCCCCAACCAATCGAAACTTCCGTCCAGGGCATGCCGGAGCTATCATCGTTGTGAAAGAAGGTGCCGCCACGTTTTCCCTCCAACAGATCCTCACGCTTTTCCTGACACTGACCATGCAGTTCAGCCTTGCCGCCTGCGCTCATCGCCCTGACAGAATATTTGCCGGATACCTACAACATCGATTCAGACCAGGTCTATGCCAACGGCTACTCCGGCGGCGGGGAGACCATGTCTCTGGCACTGGGCACACGGCCCGACCTGTTTACCGCCTACCTCCACTGCTCCTCCCAGTGGGACGGGGCCTACGAACCAGTGGCGGAGGCCCAGGTGCCAGTATATCTGGTCATCGGGGAAGGCGATGAGTATTACGGCCCGGGACCTACTCAGGAAGCCTATGACCAACTCCATACCTTGTATCAGGAGGCCGGACTCTCGGAATCCGAAATCGGTCGGCTCCTGGTACTGGACATCAAGGACGCGGACTACTTCCGCGCGGGAGGCGCCCCCAATCAGCACGGAGGCGGAAATCTGTTCGCCCGGGACCCGGAGATCATGGGCTGGCTGTTCCGGCAGTGAACGCTGATACCCATGCGGGAAAAGAACGGATCCATCCGAAAACCAGACCGCGGCCTCGGCGCTGGCTCATTCCGTTCCCGGCAATGGCGGATGCAGGGCGGTTGCAAAAAGCGTTCAAATGCGGTAAAGTTTGAAAAAAGAACAGGGAGGCGGAAACATGGAATATCGTCAGTTGGGCCGCACCGGTCTGCTGGTCGGTGAGATCGGCATGGGGTGCGAGGGCTTTGTGGACAAGCCCTATGAGGAAGTCAAGGAAATGGTGGACGCCATGGAGGCGGGCGGGGTCAATTGCATCGACCTCTACACCCCCAATCCGGAGTTTCGCTCCAATCTGGGCCGCGCCCTGCGGGGACGGCGGGAAAAATTCATCCTTCAGGCCCATCTGTGCACCATTTGGAAGGACGGCCAGTATCAACGCACCCGGGATCTGGCGGAGGTGCGGGAAGGGTTTGACGACCAGCTCCGCCGGCTGGAGACGGACCATGCGGAGATCGGCACGATCCACTATGTGGACTCTTTGGCAGACTGGGAACTGGTACGGAACAACGGTGTGCTGGACTACGCCAAAGAGCTGAAGGCTCAGGGCGTCATCGGACACATCGGCCTGTCCAGCCACAACCCGGAGGCGGCTCTGGCGGCGGTGAACAGCGGCGCCATCGAGGTGCTGATGTTCAGCGTCAATCCCTGCTATGACCTCCAGCCCGCCGGAGAGGATGTGGAGCAGCTGTGGAACGAACAAAACTACGCTCAGCCTCTGGTGAACATGGACCCCCAGCGGCAGGCGCTGTACGAGACCTGTCAGCGGCTGGGGGTGGGCATCACAGTGATGAAGGCCTTTGGCGGAGGCGACCTGCTCAGCGCCGAGCTGTCTCCGGCGGGAAAGGCCCTGACCCTCTATCAGTGCCTCCACTACGCCCTGTCACGGCCCGGTGCCGCCTCCGTCATGTCCGGCGCCCGGAATCTGGAGGAGCTGAAGACCAGCATCGCCTATGAGGAGGCCCCCGCGGAGGAGAGGGACTACGCCGCCGCCTTCGCCGCCCTGCCCAAGATCAGTTGGGTGGGACACTGTATGTACTGCGGCCACTGTGCCCCCTGTCCGGCCGGTATCGATGTGGCCGGCGTGACCAAATTTCTGAACCTGGCCCAAGCCCAGGGGGAAGTGCCGGAAACCGTCCGGGAGCACTATGCCCTCCTGTCCCACCACGGCGGGGAGTGCATCTCCTGCGGGGCCTGTGAGAAGCGGTGTCCTTTCAGCGTCCCGGTGATGGAGAATATGCGCCGGGCGGCAACGCTGTTTGGAAGGTGAGCCGCAGTGCGCGGACAGGCGGACGGGCCTGTCCGCGTATTTTTCTTGCTATTCGGGGCGGAAAACAGTAAAATAGTTCCCAAACAGGGCCCGATGGCGTGGGCGGAAAGGCGGTGGCGCGTGTGATGTATAACCCCCAGCTGGAGACCTTCCTCCGGGTGGCGGACGCGGGGAGCTTCAACAAGGCGGCGGAGGAACTGTTCATCACACCGCCGGCGGTGATCAAGCAGATCACCTCTCTGGAGGCCGGCCTGGATCTGCAGCTTTTTATCCGCAGTCCCCGCGGCCTGAAGCTCACCAAGGCGGGCGAGTCCGTCTACCGGGACGCCCAGTATGTGGTGCAGTACTGCAAGGACTCCGTGGTGCGGGCCCAAAATGCCGCCGAGGAGGGAGAGAAGGTCATCCGCATCGGAGTCTCCCCCATGACTCCGGGACAGTTCCTGCTGGATCTCTGGCCGGCCATCAAGACCCACTGTCCCAACATCAAATTCAAGATGGTCCCCTATGAGAACACCCCGGAGAATTCGGTGGAGATCCTGCGCAGCCTGGGACGGAACATCGACATTGTGGCCGGGCTCTTCGACCAGAATTTCTTGGAGAACCGGCAGTGCGCCGCCCTAGAGCTGTCCCGGGAGCCCATCCGCTGCGCGGTATCCATCTACCACCCTCTGGCGGCCAAGGACCATTTGACGGCGGAGGACCTGCACGGGGAAAACTTCCTGCTGATCCGCCGGGGCTGGAACCGGTATCTGGATCAGATGCGGGATGAGCTGTGGCGGGACCACCCCCAGATCCACATCGTGGACTTTGAGATGTTCAACATCCATGTGTTCAACCAGTGCGAGAACTCCGAGGACATCCTCATGACCATTGACAGCTGGCGGCAGGTCCACCCCCTGCTCAAGACCATCCCGGTGGACTGGAGCTACACCATTCCCTACGGCCTGCTCCACTCTCCCCATCCCACGCCGACGGTCCGGCGGTTTCTCAAGGCGGTCCGGACGGTGTATCAGTTATAACTCGGACATATATACTGCATAACTTTTCGAGACTTCTGCTGAAGTCTCGATTTTTTTATAATAAAGGCACAAGCAGAAGCGTCCCCCGCAGGGACGGGATCAGAGGTGTGTCATGAACAACTCTCTCTTTGAAACCAGGACCAAGGTTCTCTTTGGAGGCGGATGCGTGCAGGAGTATCTGGGCAGTTTCGTGAAGGGGTACGGCCCCAGTGTGCTGCTGGTCACGGAGGAAGGGGACTGCTGCTCCGGCGCGGCGGACGAGGTGCGGGACATCCTGCGACGGAGCGGGAAAACGGCGGCGGAGTGCGCCGCGGGGACCTGTGGGAGAACTTCGGCGAATTGCAGGGCGTGGTGGATATACCGCCTCTTCCGGTGGGCTTTGTGGCCTCCCATTTGGAAACCGGGGCCATCAGCGGGGCCGCGGGACTGATCCACGCAAGCCGGTGTGTCTGGCGGGACTATCCCCCCTGCGATCCCAAATTCGCGCTTCTGGACCCGGCCCGCACCAGTGAGCTGTCCCGCCGGGAGGTTGTGCTTCAGGGTTTTCCGCCCTGGCCGGGGCGCTGGAGGAATACCTGGCCCTGACGGACGGCATGAGTGTCTCCCGGGAGTTGCTGGAGGTTCTGATGGAGGGGATGGTCCGGGACCTGCGTGCCTGTCAGCAGGCTCCGGGGGATGAAGACGCCCGGAGCAACCTGATGTGGCGGTGCGCCCTGTGGGGGAGCCGGTTCTTCCAGCTGGGGCGGCGGTTTTCCTTCCCGGCTCTGCCCGTGCGGGAGTCGGCCATCCTGTCCGCCTCTGACTGGGAGGAGTATGCCGGGATGCTGTCCGTTCTCCTGCTGTCCCTTTGCCGCCGGGAGGCGGAGCGGCATCCTGCGGCCATGGCCCGGCTGGCCCGCCGGGTATGGGGGATCGCAGGCAGAGACGAGCCTGACCAGAAAGCGGCCCAAGCGGTTATCCGCGCCTTCGGAGAAGCTCTGCGGGAGCTGAAGCTGCCCGCGGAGTACACAGAGCTGGATGATACGCTGCGGAACCGTTTGGATCCATCCGTTTTTGCTCAAAACCCTTTGGTATATACTGCGTAACGAATCGGAACTTCCGCAGCGCACGGATCTGCATTATCATCGTTCCTGCAAGAATGATACCCGCAAGGAGGCATTTGACTGTGAATACGCGCACATTAGGCGCGGACCTGACGGTCTCCGCCGTCGGGCTCGGATGCATGGGCTTCAGCCACGCCTATGGGCCCCCAACAGAGGACCGCAAAGCCATCCGGGCGATTCGCGCCGCTTTTGACATGGGGTACACCCTGTTTGATACCGCCGAGACCTACGGCACGGCGGATGACCCGCACCGCAATGAGAAGCTGGTGGGAGAGGCGCGGCGGAATGTCCGGGACAAAGTCCAAATCGTCACAAAGTTCGGCATCCGGTTCGACGAGACCAGCCCGGAGGTGAACAAGCCCCTGATCCCGGATTCCAGGCCGGAGACCATCCGGGCCTCGGTGGAGGGTTCCCTCCGGCGGCTCCGGACTGACCACATCGACCTGTACTTCCAGCACCGTGCGGACCCCAATGTGGAGCCCGAGGCGGTGGCTCAGGTGATGGCCGATCTGATCCGGGAGGGCAAAATCACCCACTGGGGCATTTCCGAGGCCGCGGAGGACTATCTGCGCCGGGCCCATACGGTGTGCCCGGTGACAGCGGTGCAGAATCGCTACTCCATGATGGCCCCGCTGGCATGAAGCGCTGTTTCCTGCTCTGGAGGAGCTGGGTATCGGATTTGTAGCCTTCTCCCCCATGGCCAACGGCCTGCTTACCGGAGCCTACGGGAAAGGGGAAGCGTTCGACCCCAAGCTGGATTACCGCAGCACCATGCCGCAGTTTACACAGGAGGCCGCAAAGAAAAATCAGGAGCTCCTGCATCTGCTGCGGGGGCTGGCCGCGCAAAGGAACGCCACTCCCGCGCAGATCTCTCTGGCCTGGATGCTGTGCAAGAAACCCTGGATCGTTCCCATCCCCGGCAGCCGGAAGACGGAGCGGATGCGGGAGAACGCCGGAGCCGCCGACGTTGCCCTGACCCCCTCCGAAGCGGCGCAAATTGACCATATTCTGGAGACGGTCCCCATGTCCGCCGTGTTCGGCGGAACCGCGACCAAGAGCCGATGAAATTTTGAAAGAACCAGAAAGGATGAATCCCCATGAAACAAACCCGCAAATGGCCGGCTCTGGCCCTGTCCGGAGCCCTGATCCTCTCCCTGCTGGCAGGGTGCGGCAGCACCACCGCCGGCGACACGGCGGACGCCCGGGAGGATCAGACCGTGGAGGAGTCCGGCTCCGACGCCCTGGTCATCGCCGAGCAGGGCATCTTCTCCGCCGGCGGCACGGTGATCTCCTCTGACGGCACCTTCGACGTGGCCAACTACTACACCTCCCGGGAGGGCTCCACCGCCCATGTGGACCACGCCAATGTGCTCTACCAGATCCCGGAGGACGCCACCGGCCTGCCCATGGTGTTCCTCCACGGCTACGGCCAGTCCCGCATGGGCTGGATGACCACTCCCGACGGCCGGGAGGGCTGGTCCAACATGTTCCTGCGGATGGGCCACAGCGTGTGGCTCATCGACCAGCCCCGCCGGGGCGAGGCCGGCCAGACCTCGGTGGCAGGAACCATGACCACCACCCCCTCGGACCAAACCTGGTACACCCAGTTCCGCATCGGCACCTACCTGAACGGCGGGTTCACCTACAATGCGGGTTCCCAGTTCCCCCAGGGGGAGGAGGTCCTGGACCAGTTCTTCCGTCAGATGACGCCCGATACCGGCATGGACAACGCCGCCGGGGACCAGAATATCGACAACGCCGTGGTGGCCCAGGCGGTGGCGGAAGCCATCGACGAGATCTATGACCGCACCGGCCAGGACTCCATTCTGGTAACCCACTCCCAGGGCGGCCTGCCCGGCTGGGAGGTTCCCTTGTACACCGACCACGTGGCCGCCATCGTGGCCATTGAGCCGGGTATGGCCCCCGAGGTGGACAGTGACGCCTACAACGCCATGATGGAGCAGAACATCCCCGTGACCT
>CALWXI010000116.1 GCA_944385455.1 uncultured Oscillospiraceae bacterium
TCTCATCCAGGTTGGTGGTGTCGCTGAGGAGGCTGAAGTGGAGCCCCTTGCTGTCCACGCCCATGTAGAGGTTGTTGAAGATGCTCTTGATGATCTCGCCGAAGGCCAGTGTGACGATGGCCAGATAGTCCCCCTTGAGCCGCAGCACGGGGATGCCGATGAGGAATCCCGCCAGGGCGGCAAACGCGGCGCCCACGGCCATGCCCACCGCCAGCCGCAGCGGCGCCATGGGAATCACGTTCTGGAGAAGGATGGCGGCGGTGACGCCGGTGAAGGCGCCGACGCTCATAAAGCCCGCGTGGCCCAGGCTCAGCTCACCCAGGACGCCCACGGGGAGGTGCAGCGACATGGCCATCACCACGTAGGCGCAGATGGGCACCAGCATGCCCTGGAGGGAGGAGCTGATGGACCCGGCGGCGGTGAGAACCTGCAGCACGATGAAGGCCAGGATCACCAGCGCGTAGGTCAGGAGATTGCGGCGGGTTGTTTTGCCCAGGCTGTTGAATTTGTTTGCCATGATCCTCACCTCACACTTTCTCGCGGATCTGCTTGCCCAGCAGGCCCGCAGGCTTGACCAGAAGCACCACGATCAGCACCGCGAACACGATGGCGTCGGAGAGCTGCATGGAGATATAGGCCTTGGCAAAGGTCTCAATGACGCCCAGCAGCAGGCCGCCCAGCAGCGCGCCGGGGATGGAGCCGATGCCGCCGAACACGGCGGCGGTGAATGCCTTGATGCCGGGCATGGAGCCGGTGGTGGGCACCAGGGTGGGATAGGCGGAGCACAGCAGCACGCCGGCGACGGCGGCGAGCCCTGAGCCGATGGCGAAGGTCATGGAGATGGTGGCGTTGACGTTGATGCCCATCAGCTGCGCGGCGCCTTTGTCCTCGGAGCAGGCCCGCATGGCCTTGCCCATCTTTGTTTTGCTGGTGAACCAGGTCAGCACCAGCATGATGAGGATGCATGCGGTGATGGTGACCAGCGTCACATAGGAGAGATTGAGTCTTCCGTCAAAGAGGGCGATGTTGGACTGCGTGATCTCGTTGCCCGCCTCGTCCACGCTCCTGAGGACAAAGATCGAGGGGAACATCTTGATATTGGAAGACCACAGCAGAAGCGCCGCGTTCTGCAGGAAATAGCTCACGCCGATGGCGGTGATCAGCACCGCCAGGGAGGGAGCCGCCCGCAGGGGCTTGTAAGCCAGGCGCTCCACCACAATGCCCAGTATTGTGCAGACCACAATGGCCAGCAGGATGCCGACCAGAGGCGGCAGGGAGAAGCTGGAGATCGCAAAGAAGCAGATGTAGGCGCCCACCATGATGACGTCGCCGTGGGCGAAGTTCAGCATTTTGGCGATGCCGTAGACCATGGTGTAGCCCAGGGCGATGATGGCGTAGATGCTGCCTAAACTGATCCCGCTGATGAGGAAGTTCAGAAAGGTCATATGTAACACCCCTTGTTTGTTTGGTTCGGGAGAAGCGATACGTTCCGTACGTATCTGAAAACCCCCGCTGCCCGGGCGCTTTCAGATACGTGCTGAATGCGGGCAGCTGGAGCGGCCGAAAGGCCGCTCCGACAGCTGCCGGTTTTGTGAGATACGGGACTGGGGATCAGTCGAGGCCGACGTAGGTGCCGTTTTCGATGATCATGCCCTTGGGGCTCTTGGACACCGCGCCGCTGGCGTCCCAGGTCATGCCGGCGTCGTCGCTGGTCAGCCCATGGAAGGTCATGGAGGTGAACTGGGCGATCATGGCGTCGCAGAGCTCCTCGTTGCTCATGTCGGGCGTGCAGCCGGCGGTCTCCAGGGCCTGCTTATAGGCGTAGACGCAGTCGTAGGCATCGGCGGCGAACTGATTGGGGATCTCGCCGTACTGGTCCTGATAGGTCTTGACGAAGTTCTGGGTCTGCTCGTCCTCCGCGTCGGCGCTGAAGGGGGTCAGCAGCATGACGCCCTCGGCCAGGGAAGTGTCGAAGCCGTCCACGGACAGGATGCCGTCCATGCCGTCCACGCCGAACCACTTGGGAGCGTAGCCCATGGTGTTGGCCTGGGAGAAGATCAGCGCCGCCACGTCGTAGTACATGGGCAGGAACACCAGATCAGCGCCCTTGGACTGGGCGTCAGAGAGCTGGACGGAGAAGTCGGTGGCGTTGCCGTCGTTGAAGGTGGTGTCGGAGACTACTTCCATGCCCCGGGCTTCCGCCTCGGCCATGAAGGTGTCATACAGACCCTTGGAATACACGTCGTCGTTCTTCCAGATCACAGCCAGCTTGGTGCCCAGACCCTTCTCATCGATGTACTCGGCAGACTTGGCGCCCTGGCCGGGATCGGTGAAGCACATCTGGAACACATTGTCCTTGCCCTCGGTGGTGGCTACGGAGGAGGCGGAGGGGGTCAGGGCAAAGATCCGGTCCTCATAGTTCATGGCAGAGGTGGCCTCGCCGGGCTTGGAGGTGACGGAACCAAGGGACAGCTGCATGCCCCAGTCCTTGAGCACGTTGTAGGCGTTGACGGCCTTTTCCGCGTCGTGGGCGTCATCCTCATAGCGAAGCTCAAATTTGATGGTGCTGTCAGAGGCGTTGATTTCGTCCACGGCAATCTGGGCGCCGCGGTAAGCCGCGTTGCCGTAGATGGCGGCGCCGCCGGTCAGGGGGCCGGTGCCGCCCAGCTTGAAAGCGGTGCCCTCGGCGGGAGCCTCGGAACCCTCTTCGGCGGGAGTCTCACCGCTGTCGCCGGCGGGGGCCTCCTCGGTGCTGCCGCCGCAGGCGGCCAGGCTGAGGACCATCATCATGGCCAGCAGCAGGCTGAAGAACTTCTTTTTCATCGTGAATCTCTCCTTTTCCAGTAGATATTATACAAAAAAGCGGTCCCGCCATAGCTGCGGAACCGCTTTACTGTATCACCAGTTCAGCATATGTTCTCCACAGAGGCGTTTTTTTCAAAACTGATTTTCCGCAGCAGCAGTACCAGCTGGAGCAAGGAATTGCCCAGAATGGCCAGGCTTACGCGGCGGATAATAATAATGGACGCCATGGTAATGGCGTCCAGACGGGTAACGATGGCAGAATGAGAAGGGCAGGAAAAGGAAGCGTCTGCGAAAGCGGCGGACGCATGGCTGGACATCTGCATGGACTGCATGGTATGGTAAGTCATGAATGCCACTCCCTTCTCAAAACGAATTCCTTTACAATTTGTTCTTATTTTAGCGGACCAAAGAGGCAAAGTCAATCGGCGTTTTGATGGGAAGTTCCCATCAAAACGACCAAAAAGACAGGCTGAATGAATAAATTGCACAAAAAGATGCCGGGATACCCCTATTTCCGGCGGCGGCAGCCATGGACACAGCCCGCGCAGGAGCTGCAGTCGCCGCCGCAGCCGCCGGAGCGGAGGCAGCTGCGCAGGGCCAGCGCCAGCCAGACGCCCAAGGCCAGCAGAATGAGACCTTCCAGCATGACGCGCCTCCTTTAAAACAGCACCAGTGCCGCGTGGTAGACCAGGAACGCCGCGGCCCAGGCCACCACGCACTGGCTCAGGGCCACGCCGGCGGCCTTCCAGCCGGAGCGCAGCTCCCGCTTCACGGCGGAGATGGCCGCTACGCACGGGGTGTAGAGCAGGGTGAACACCAGGAAGCCCGCGGCCGCCGCCGGGGTGAAAAGGGCGCCCAGAGCCTCGGCGGAGACGGTGGCTCCGGGGCCGGTGAGGATGCCCAGGGTGGAGACCACGGACTCCTTGGCGATGAAGCCGGTGATGAGGGCGGTGGAGACCCGCCAGTCTCCGAAGCCCAGGGGGGCGAACAGGGGGGCCAGCACGGCGCCCACGGTGGCCAGGAGGCTGTCGGCGCTGTCGGTGACCAGATTCAGCCGGGTATCGAAGGTCTGGAGGAACCAGACCAGGATGGTGGCCACGAAGATGATGGTGAAGGCCCGGGTGAGGAAATCCTTGGCCTTGTCCCAGCACAGCTGCCCCACGCTGCGGGCGGAGGGGAAGCGGTAGTTGGGCAGCTCCATGACAAAGGGCACGGGGTTGCCCCGAAAGGCGGTGGCCCCCAGCACCTTGGCCGCCAGGATGCCCACCAGGATGCCGGTGAGATACAGTCCGATCATCACCAGACCTGCGTGATCCGGGAAGAAGGCGGCGGAGAACACCACGTAAATGGGGATCTTGGCCGAGCAGCTCATGAAGGGGGTAAGAAGGATGGTCATCCGCCGGTCCCGCTCCGAGGCCAGAGTCCGGGTGGACATGATGGCGGGGACGGAGCAGCCGAAGCCGATGAGCATGGGCACGATGCTGCGGCCGGACAGGCCGATCTTGCGCAGCAGCTGGTCCATGACGAAGGCCACCCGGGCCATGTAGCCGGTGTCCTCCAGGATGGAGAGGAAGAAAAACAGCACCACGATCAGGGGCAGGAAGCTCAGCACGCTGCCCACGCCGGCAAAGACGCCGTCGATGACCAGGCTGTGAACCACGGGGTTGAGACCATAGGCGGTGAGCCCCGCGTCCACCACAGTGGTAAGGGCGTCGATGCCCGCCGCCAGCAGGTCCGAGAGAAAGGCGCCGATGACGTTGAAGGTGAGGTAAAAAATGGCCAGCATGATGCCGAAGAAGATGGGCAGAGCCCAGATCCGGTTCGTCACCACCCGGTCGATGGCCTCACTGCGGCGGCGCTCCCGGGACTCCCGGCACTTGACCACCGTGTCCCGGCAGACGGACTCGATAAAGGTATAGCGCATGTCGGCCAGAGCGGCGTTGCGGTCCATGCCGCATTCGCTCTCCATCTCCTGGACGCTGTGCTCGATCAGCTCCAGCTCATTCTGGTCCAGCTCCAGCCGCTCCCGGACGTCCGGGTCGTCCTCAATGAGCTTGGTGGCGGCGAACCGCACGGGGATGCCCGCTGCTTCAGCGTGGTCCTCGATCTGGTGGACCACCGCGTGGATGCAGCGGTGCACCGGGCCGGGGGCGCAGAAATCATAGACGGCGGGATAGGTCCGGGTGCGGGCGATGTGCACGGCGATGCGGATCAGCTCCTCCACGCCCTCATTTTTCACGGCGGAGATGGGCACCACCGGGATGCCCAGGGCCTGGGACATGGCCTTGACGTTGATGGTGCCGCCGCCGCTGGACACCTCGTCCATCATGTTCAGCGCCAGCACCATGGGGATGCGCATCTCCATCAGCTGCAGCGTGAGGTAGAGATTGCGCTCGATGTTGGTGGCGTCCACGATGTTGATGATGCCGTCGGGCTTCTGGTTCAGAATGAAGTCCCGGGTGACGATCTCCTCCGGCGTGTAGGGACGGATGGAGTAGATGCCCGGCAGGTCCACCACCGTGCAGTCCTTCTGGCCCCGGACGGCGCCGGACTTCTGGTCCACGGTGACGCCGGGGAAGTTGCCCACGTGCTGGTTGGAGCCTGTGAGCTGGTTGAACAGCGTGGTCTTGCCGCAGTTTTGATTGCCGGCCAGTGCAAAGATCATGCCTCACGCACCTCCACCTGGATGTTGCGGGCGTCCTCCTTGCGCAGGGACAGGGCATAGCCCCGCACCCGCAGCTCAATGGGGTCTCCCAGGGGAGCCACCTTCTCCACCCGCACTGCGGTGCGGGGGATGAGGCCCATATCCAGAAGGCGGCAGCGCAGCGCGCCCTCGCCGCCCACAGCGGTGATCACGGCGTCCTGCCCGATGGGCAGCAGATCCAGTGTCATAGTTCAGCACCTCCAAAAAGTTAGCATCTTCTAACTATTGAGAGTGTATCACGCCGCACCCGCTCCGTCAAACAAAAAAACGACGGAAAACGACGCGTTTTTTCCGCCGGAGTTGTGCAGAAGAGGAAAGCGGACGGGGCTTGCGCCGGCGGCGGGAGACATGGTATACTGGCGGCGAGGTGATACGATGCTGACGTTCAACCATTTCAATTTCAATGTGTCCGACCTGGACAAGTCTCTGGCGTTCTACAAGGAGGCTCTGGACCTGGAGCCGGTGCGCCGGAAGGAGGCTCCCGACGGGCGGTTCGTCCTGGTGTATCTGGGGGATGGGAAAACCGACTTCACACTGGAGCTGACGTGGCTCAGGGACCATCCCCAGAAATACGACCTGGGGGAGTGCGAGTTCCACCTGGCTCTCCGGGCGGATGACTATGAAGCCGCCCACCGCCGTCACGCGGAGATGGGCTGCATCTGCTTTGAGAATCCGGAGATGGGGATCTACTTCATCACCGACCCCGATGGGTATTGGATCGAGATCATCCCTACCCGATGAAAAAAAGAGGACCGCTCTGCGGTCCTCTTTTTTCATCACCACACCAGGGTGGCGAAATAGTCGTCGATGGTCTCGGCCCGGCGGATCAGCGCCACGCTGCCGTCCGTGCGCAGCAGCAGCTCGGCGGAGCGGAGCTTGCCGTTATAGTTGTAGCCCATGGCGTGGCCGTGGGCGCCGGTGTCGTGGATCACCAGAAGGTCCCCGATGTCCACCTTGGGCAGCATCCGGTCCACGGCGAATTTGTCGTTGTTCTCGCACAACCCGCCGGCCACGTCATACTTGTGGTCGAGGGGAAGACCCTCCTTGCCCATGACGGTGATGTGGTGATAGGCGCCGTACATGGCGGGGCGCATCAGGTTGCAGGCGCAGGCGTCCACGCCCACGTAGTCCTTGTAGATGTGCTTTTCGTGGATGACCCGGGTGACCAGATGGCCGTAGGGCCCCAGCATGAAGCGGCCCAGCTCGGTGTACAGGGCCACGTCTCCCATGCCTGCGGGCACCAGGATCTCCTCATAGGCTTTCCGGACGCCCTCGCCGATGACATCGATGTCGTTGGCGGGCTGCTCGGGGCGGTAGGGGATGCCGATGCCGCCGGAGAGGTTGATGAAGGTGACATGGACGCCGGTCTCCGCCTGGAGCTCCACCGCCAGCTGAAAGAGGATCCGGGCCAGGGCGGGGTAGTACTCATTGGAGAGCGTGTTGGAGGCCAGGAAGGCGTGGAGGCCGAATTCCTCGGCTCCCATTGCGTGGAGGCGGGTGAAAGCCTCGGCGATCTGCGGACGGGTCATGCCGTACTTGGCGTCGCCGGGATTATCCATCACCTGAAAGCCCTCCCGGGTCTCCGCCAGGGTGAAGACGCCGCCGGGATTGTAGCGGCAGCAGATCTTTTTGGGGATCTGGCCGATGGATTCCGCCAGGTAGTCCACCAGGGTGATGTCGTCCAGGTTGATGATGGCGCCCAGCCGGTGGGCCAGCCGGAATTCCTCGGCGGGAGTGTTGTTGGAGGAGAACATGATGTTCTCCCCGGTGACGCCGCACTTTTCCGCCATCAGGAGCTCTGCTTCAGAGGAGCAGTCGCAGCCGCAGCCCTCTTCCCTGAGGAGCTTCAAAATGGCGGGAGTGGGAGTGGCCTTCACGGCAAAATACTCCCGATAGCCGGGGTTCCAGGCAAAGGCGGCCTTCAGCCGCCGGGCGTTTTCCCGGATGCCCGCCTCATCGTAGATATGAAATGGAGTGGGATAGCGCTGGACGATGGCCTCCAGCTGTTCCTTCGTCACAAATGGTGTTTTCATCGGTATGCCCTCAAATCCTTCCGTGCGGGCCGTCGGCCCGAAACTGTGTCCCATTTTACGGGCTTTCCCCCGGTTCTGTCAAGGAATTTGACCGGGATCGTCTGGATTTGCCCTGATTTTTTTTGCACCCCGGCCCGGTGGGAGGCTCTTGGAACGGCAAAGGAAGTGTGGTATACTGCCGGGGAGGTGATTGGATGGCTTCCAATTGTGAAGAGTGCGTCTATTACGATTACGACGATGAGGCGGACGTGTGGTACTGCACCATGGACCTGGACGAGGACGAGATGGAGCGGTTCCTGCGCCGGGCCGCCGACGCTTGTCCCTTTTACCGCCGGGGCGACGAGTACCGCACCGCCCGCCGCCAGTGAGGAGGAGCCCTATGGAACTGGTGGATCTGTATGACGAAAACCGCGCCCCCCTGGGCAAGACGGCGGAGCGGTATGGGAAGAAGGACCCCGGAGAGTACCGGACGGTGGTCCACGTGTGCCTCTTTGACCGGCAGGGACGGATGCTGATCCAGCGCCGGGCGCCGGACAAGGTGATCTGGCCGGGATATTGGGACGTGTCCGTGGGCGGCGGCGTGGACGCCGGGGAGACCAGCCGCCAGGGCGCGGAGCGGGAGTTCCGGGAGGAGCTGGGCTATCCCCTGGACCTGACGGACTGCCGCCCCACGGTGACGGTGAACTTTTCCGGCGGCTTTGACGATTTCTATCTGGTGACCCGGGACGTGGCGCTGGAGGAGCTGACGCTGCAGCCGGAGGAGGTCCAGGAGGTCCGCTGGGCCACCCTGGAGGAGATCCTGGCGCTGCTGGAGGCGGGGCGGTTCATCCGCTACCCCGCAGGATTCCTCACCTATCTCTTTGAGACCCGGGACACCTTTGGTTTTCCCACAAAGTAAGGAAACGGCCCCCGCGTCCAGTTCGGACGCGGGGGCCGTTTCGGATTATGCCGGATCCCGGAGGGAATCGTCCGGCGGCAGCAGGCGCATGGCGGAGACTTCGTAGGCGGTCCGTTCCTGGGCGGTGCCGTCGTCGGTGACCTTGTGGTAGATGCGGCTTTGCACCCGGCCCTCCAGGGCCAGTGCCTCCCCCACTTCCAGCAGGCTGGCCCGCAGGGCCACCTGCCCCCAGGTGATCACCGGCAGGTAGTCCGCCCGGCCGTACCGCCGGGGCACCGCCAGCATCAAATCGCAGATGCTGCGGCCCAAAGGCGTGCGGCGGAAGATGGGGGGCTTGCACACGGTGCCGTGGAGCAGGATCTGGTTGCAGGGCGTTCCTGCGGCGGGGAGCAGGTCCTTGGCGTATACGGTGAGCACCAGGCGGCTGCCCACGCCGCTGCGGTTGTTGAAGGACCGCAGCTGCCCGGATATCCGCAGCGTCTCGCCGGCGGCCACGCTGTCCCGGAGTGCCTGGGATACCAGCACGGGCAGGGTGTCCGCCGCGCCGGAGAGCCGGGGCACCTGGAGGAGGAAGCGGTAAAAGACGGTGCCGTGGTTTTCGTGGGACCGCTCCGGCTCCGTCAAGGCCAGTCCCTCCAGCAGCACTTCGTTGCAGGTCTGGATCGTCATAGCGTCACCTCTCGGATGTGATGGTCCAGTCTATGAGAGGAACCGCCGGGATAGACCGCTTGTATTGGGGCAGGATGTATCCTATAATGAAGCAAACGGCACAGACGCCAGGCGCACGGGGAGGCATATATGGCGAATCTTTTGGATTATCTGGACTGGCGGGGAGACCTGACGCTGGCCCAGGACCCCTTCAACGAGGTGGACAATCTGATTTTGGCAGAGCTGTCCTTTGTGGATTTCCGGGACATCGTGCCTCCGCCGGGCGGCGGGACTGTGGAGCTGCGGACGGCGGCGGAGGCCTATTTTGCCCGCTTCCCGGAGGGTGAGAAGATCGACATGGGGGTGCTGGTGCCCGACGCCATCCCGGGCATGCTGCGGAAAATGGTGGATACCCGGCGTTTTGGAGCCATGCGGCTGAGCTGCTTTGCCGATTGGCTGGATGTGGACCGGGCGGAGCAGTTCGCGGCTCTCACCGTGGAAACGGGAGATGGGGCGGTGTATCTGGCCTTCCGGGGCACGGACGATACCCTGGCGGGCTGGAAGGAGGACTTCAACATGGCCTGTGTGCCGGAGGTCCCGGCCCAGAAGATGGCGGTATCGTACCTGGATGCCGTGGCCCGGCGGTATCCCCGGCGGAGGCTGCGGCTGGGAGGCCACTCCAAGGGCGGGAACCTGGCGGTGTGGGCGGCGGTGTTCTGCCGCAGTGTGGTGCAGCGGCGGATCCGGGCGGTTTGGTCCAACGACGGCCCCGGCTTTCACGCGGACATCGCCGGATTGCCGGAATACCTCCGTGTGGCGGACCGGATTGCCGCCATCATTCCCCAGAGCTCCGTGGTGGGGATGCTGCTGGAGCACGAGGAGGCCTGCACGGTGGTGGAGAGCCGGGCTCAGGGCTTGATGCAGCACGACGGCTTTTCCTGGGAGGTGCTGGGCCGGAGCTTTGTCCGGGTGGAGGGCGTCACCCGCCAGGGGCGGCGCAACGACCGCACCATGCGGGAGTGGCTGCGTCAGATGCCCCTGGGGCAGCGGGAGAAGTTCGTGGAAGGACTTTTCGAGGTGCTGACGGCCTCCGGCGCCGTGACGCTGACGGATCTGAAAGAGGACCGTCTCCGGGCAGCGCTGGCCATGGCCCGGGCGGTGAAAGACATGGAGAAGGACACCCGGGACGCCCTGTTCTATGCCTTCGCCCTGCTGCTGCGCAGCAATGTCAAGGCGCTGCTGGAGGATTGGCAGGAAGGAAATGAGAAGAAAGCGGAGAAAAAGCGGCGGGAGAAATGAGGCCGCGGCGAAACCGCCCCGCCTGCGCCGTGCGCAGGCGGGGCGGTTTCGCGCTTGAAGGTCAGTCCTGACCGGGGACCTGGGGCAGCTGGGCAAAGCTGGCGGCGAGCTCCTCGTCGGAGGGGATATAGTCGGTCATCTGGCCGTTGTGGAACTTCTCGTAGGCCACCATGTCGAAGTAGCCGGTGCCGGTGAGGCCGAAGAGGATGGTCTTTTCCTCACCGGTCTCTTTGCACTTCAGGGCTTCGTCGATGGCCACCCGGATGGCATGACTGGACTCGGGGGCGGGGAGGATGCCCTCCACCCGGGCGAACTGCTCCGCCGCCTCGAAGACCTTGGTCTGCTCCACGGACACGGCCTCCATGTAGCCGTCGTGATAGAGCTGGGAGAGGACGGGGCTCATGCCGTGGTAGCGCAGGCCGCCGGCGTGGTTGGCGGAGGGGATGAAGTTGCTGCCCAGGGTGTACATCTTGGCCAGGGGGCAGACCATGCCGGTGTCGCAGAAGTCGTAGGCGAACTTGCCCCGGGTGAGGCTGGGGCAGGAGGCGGGCTCCACGGCGATGAAGCGGTAGTCCTGCTCGCCCCGGAGCTTTTCCCCCATGAAGGGGGAGATGAGACCGCCCAGGTTGCTGCCGCCGCCGGCGCAGCCGATGATGATGTCGGGGGTCACGCCGTACTTGTCCAGCGCCGCCTTGGTTTCCAGCCCGATGATGGACTGGTGCAGCAGCACCTGGTTGAGGACGCTTCCCAGCACGTAGCGGTAGCCGGGCTGGCTGGCCGCGGCCTCCACCGCCTCGGAGATGGCGCAGCCCAGAGAGCCGGTGGTGCCGGGGTGGGCCTTCAGGATGGCCCGGCCCACTTCGGTGGTTTCGGAGGGAGAGGGGGTGACGGAGGCGCCGTAGGTCCGCATGACCTCCCGGCGGAAGGGCTTTTGCTCGTAACTGACCTTCACCATGTAGACCTTGCAGTCCAGGCCCAGGTAGGAGCAGGCCATGGACAGGGCCGTGCCCCACTGGCCGGCGCCGGTCTCGGTGGTGACGCCGGTGAGACCCTGCTGCTTGGCGTAGTAGGCCTGGGCAATGGCGGAGTTCAGCTTGTGGGAGCCGGAGGTGTTGTTTCCTTCAAATTTGTAATAGATCTTGGCGGGAGTCTGGAGCTTTTCCTCCAGGCAGTAGGCACGGACCAGGGGAGCGGGACGGTACATCTTGTAGAAGTCCCGGATTTCTTTGGGGATGGGGATCTCCCGGCGGTCGTTGTCCAGCTCCTGGCGGATCAGCTCATCGCAGAACACGGGACGCAGGTCGTCGAAGCCCATGGGGGCCCCGGTGGCGGGATTCAGCAGCGGCGCGGGCTTGTTCTTCATGTCCGCCCGGACATTGTACCAGGTCTGGGGCAGCTCGTCTTCAGACAGGTAGATCTTGTAGGGGATGGAATTGGCGGTCATGGCATTTGCTCCTTTCCGGTGTGCGGTCCAGGGGAAACAAAAAGACCTTTGTTCCACAAGGACCTGATGTGAACAGGTACCTTTGGGACAAAAGTCTGAAAACTTCTGCGGTGCCACCCAAATTGGCGAAAAAATCGCCCTCTCGGCGACGTGCCAACACACGTCCTTCCTTGGTAACGGGGGAAAAGCCCGTCGGTGCTTACTAAAGGCGCTGCGCCCGTTCAGCCCGCCCTCGGCAGCCCATTCCATCAGGTGCTCTCTGCCGCCCTTCCACTGCCGGCGGCTCGCTGCAAAAGAGGAAGCCTGTGTACTTCTCTGCTTCATCGGTTTGTGCTTTGAACTTGGCGAAAGCATAACCCGGATCGCCCGGATTGTCAAGCGGAAAAATTTTTTTCGGCGGAAATGCATAAAAAATTCCATAAAATTTCATAAAAATCCACGGCGGACCACCGGCCCGCCGTGGAGAGATTCAGCGCTGGTATTCGAATTCGAAATCGTACATGGAGACGGTGTCGCCGTCCTGGATGCCCATCTCCTCCAGCCGCTGGAAGAGGCCGGACTCCCGGAGGGTCTTGTCGAAATACATGCGGCTTTCGTAGTCGCTGAAGTTGACGTTGCCCATGAGGCGCTGGAGCCAGGGACGCTCCACCAGCCAGGTGCCGTCGTCGGCGCGCTGGATGTCCAGGGGGGCGGAGGTGTCCACCGCGGCGGGCCTGGGGACGTACTCCGGCTCGTATACTGTGACGGGAGGCAGGACGGAGAGCATCTGGGCCACCCGGCCCACCAGTTCCCGGGTGCCCTGGTGGGCGGCGGCGGAAATCTCCACCAACGTGTAGCCTTTTTCCTCCACATGGCGGCGCAGCCGCTCCAGGTTCTCGGGGGCCTCGCAGATGTCCACCTTGTTGGCGGCCACGATCTGGGGCCGGGCGGCCAGCTCCGGACTGTACTGGGTCAGCTCTGCGTTGATGGCGTCGAAGTCCGCCACCGGGTCGCGGCCCTCGCTGCCGGACACGTCCACCACGTGGACCAGCAGGCGGCAGCGGTCGATGTGGCGCAGGAAGTCGTGGCCCAGGCCCGCGCCCGTACTGGCGCCCTCGATGATGCCGGGGATGTCGGCCATGACGAAGGAGACGCCCTCGTCCACCCACACCACGCCCAGGTTGGGGTAGAGGGTGGTGAAGTGGTAGTTGGCGATCTTGGGCTGGGCCTTGGACACCACGGACAGCAGCGTGGATTTGCCCACATTGGGGAAGCCGATGAGGCCCACGTCGGCCAGGAGCTTGAGCTCCAATATCACATCGTGGCTCTCGCCGGGCAATCCCGCCTTGGCGAAGCGGGGCACCTGACGGGTGGGGGTGGCGAAGTGCATGTTGCCCCAGCCGCCCCGGCCGCCCCTGCAGAGGACGAAGGGTTCGCTGCCGCTCATGTCCCGGATAATCTCTCCGGTCTCGGCGTCCCGGATCAGCGTGCCCCGGGGCACCTTGATCACCAGGTCCTGGCCGTCCTTGCCGGACTTGCGTCCGCCCTGGCCGTCCATGCCGTTGGCGGCGGTGTATTTGCGCTTGTAGCGGAAGTCCATCAGCGTGGACATGTTGTCGTCCACCTGGACGATGATGGAGCCGCCCTTGCCGCCGTCGCCGCCGTCAGGGCCGCCGGCGGCCACATATTTCTCCCGGTGGAAGGCCACCACGCCGTTGCCGCCGTTGCCGGCCTTGACGGTGATGCGGGCCTTGTCGATGAATGAAGTGGCCATAGTGTACCTCGTTTTTCAAAAATCCTGAGTGAAGCGTATCTGATCCCGCTTATTTTACCCAAAAGGGCCGGAACCGTCAAGGCGGGGCAAAAAAGAACTCCGGACACGGGTCCGGAGTTCTGCGGAGTTCCTTATTCGGCCTCGTACACGCAAGCCTGCTTGCGATCCTTGCCCAGACGCTCGAAGCGGAGCACGCCGTCCGCGGTGGCGAACAGGGTGTCGTCGCTGCCGATGCCCACGTTCACGCCGGGATGAATGTGGGTGCCGCGCTGCCGGACCAGAATGTTGCCGGCCTTGACGAACTGACCGTCGGCGCGCTTGGGACCCAGGCGCTTGGACTCGGAGTCACGGCCGTTCTTGGTGGAGCCGCCGCCCTTTTTGTGGGCGAAGAACTGAAGACCAATACGAATCATGATACGGACCATCCTTTCTGAAGATTTTTTAGATGGGGAGGAATCACGATTCCTCCAG
>CALWXI010000117.1 GCA_944385455.1 uncultured Oscillospiraceae bacterium
GGCCACCATGGTCATCCGGTCCGCCGGATGGCCGAAGAAGTTGGCCCCCATCACCGCCAGAGCCCGGCGGGAATCCGCCACCTGGACGTAGGGCGTGCCCCCGGCGGGCGGCACCTCGCACACCGCCGCCGCGGCTCCCGCGGCGGCGGCCTGGGGGATGAAGGCGTGGCCGTCGGCGGCAAAGCCCTTCATGGCCACGAACAGCTCGCCGGGCCGCACCGCCCGGGAGTCATACTGCACGCCGGAGATCTCCAGGTCCATATCCGCCGCGGCGGAGAGCACCCGGACGCCTTCCAGCAGGTCTTTCAATTTCATATGGCTGCGCCCCTTTCCTGTCCGCCCGGCATCGCACCGGGACGGCATGCCTTAGTATAGGCGGCGGGAAATGCGAAGTATATGCAAAATCCTGCCCAAAACCTTGCATAAAATGCTCTCAGTCCAGCACCGAGCTGTCGCCGAACTGGACGGTGACCACCTCGCCCGCCGCCAGCTGGGCGCCCGCGGCGTGAGACTGGGAGATGGCGTGGACGTTGCCGGAGGACGAGGAGGTGGCGCCTGCCACCTTCATGATGAGTCCCGCGTTGGTCAGCGCCTGGTTGGCCTCGGAAGCGGTCTTGCCCACCACGCTGGGCACCGTGCACAGGGTGTCCGGCTTCTCCGCCCCCAGGTACAGCACCACGGTGGCGTTGTTGGGGACGATGGCTCCGCCGGCGGGGGTCTGGTCGGTGACGGTGGCGCCGTCGCCCACGGTGCGGCAGGCAAAGCCCGCGCTCTCCATCCGGGCCTTGGCGTCCGCCTCCGTCATGCCCACCACGTTGGGCACGGCGGCGTCGGCGCCCACCAGCTCCTCGGCGGTGTAGTCCGGCTCGATGCCCAGCTGGGGCAGGATCTCGCCCATGATCTGGCTGGCGGTGGGAGCCACCATGTTGCCGCCGGAGACGTAGACGCCGGTATTGCGGCTGGGGGTATCCATGGTCAGCAGCATGATGTACTGGGGATCGTCCGCCGGGGCAAAGCACATGAAGGACACCACCACGTCGCCCTGGGGATTGTCGGGGGTGCGGGTGCCGGTCTTGTCGGCGGTGCCGGTCTTGCCGCCGATGCGGTAGCCCACCACCTGGCCGTTTTTGCCGGTGCCGCTGGCCACCACATACTCCAGGCACTCCCGCACGGTGGCGGAGGTCTCCTCGCTGATGACCTGCCGGAAGGAGGTGACGTCGTGCTGGGTGAGGATGTTGCCCTGATCGTCCAGCACCTGCTCCACCACATAGGGGGTGTAGAGGTAGCCGCCGTTGACGCAGGCCGCCTGAGCCCGGATCAGGGCCAGGGGGGTGACGTTGAAGGTCTGACCGAAGGAGTAGGAGGCCAGGGTGGCGGGATCGCTGGTGAGGGTGTCGGCGCTGGCGAAGATGCCGCTGACCTCGCCGATCATGTCCACGCCGGTCTTTTCCATGAGGCCGAAGTCCTGGAGATACTTGTAGTAGGTCTGGCCGCCCACGCTCTGGCCGATGGAGATGAAGGCGGGGTTGCAGGAGTTGCCCACCGCCACCTCCAGGCTCTGGAGACCGTGGCCGGCGCGCTTGGAGCAGCGCATGGTCCACACACCCACTTTCACGGCGCCGGTGCAGTTGAAGGTGGAGCTTTTATCCACCGTGCCCTCCTCCAGCGCCGCCGCCAGGGTCAAAGGCTTGAAGGTGGAGCCGGGCTCGTAGGTGGAATCGATGCACTTGTTGCGCCACTGGGACTGCACGGCGGCGCTGGTGGCCTGGGCCACCGCCTCCTGATAGTCCTCCTCCGTGGCGTAGTCCGCCCGGTTTTGGGCCAGCTCCGCCAGGGTCTCCTGGAGCTGCTCGTTCAGCGCGGCGTTATAGATGGTGCCGTAGTCCTGGGGATCGTAGTTGGGATAGGAGGCCATGGCCACGATGGCCCCGGTGTTCACATCCATCACGATGCCGGTGCCGCCGTTTTTGGCGTCGAACTTCTCCAGCATGCTCTCCATGTTCTTTTCCAGGATGTGCTGCACGGTGGCGTCCAGGGTCAGCACCAGGCTGTTTCCGTTTTCCGCGTCGTAGTACTGCTCATACTGATACAAAAGATCCGTGTTCCGGGCGTTCTTGGCGGTGACGGTGAGGCCCGCCACGCCCTCCAGCTCATCCTCGTACTTGGCCTCCAGGCCCACGCCGCCCACATTTTCGGCGTTGACGAAGCCGATGATGCCGGAGGCCAGGGAGCCGTAGGGATAGTACCGCTTGGAGTCCGGCTCCATATACACGCCCCGGAGCTTCACCTGCTGGCTCTCGGGCACCTCATTGCCCTCGTCGTCGATCTGGCCGTTCAAAAAGCGGCGGACCTCGTCGGTGAGGGTCTGCTCCGCCCGGGTCTTGATGACCTCGTACTGAGACCAGGTGCGCTCCATCTTCTCCAGGATGGTGCCCTCATCCACCCCCAGGATCCGGCTCAGCCCCCGGGCGATGTACGCCCCGTCCCGGACCTCCGGGGCAGTGTAGGCTTCGCCCTTCTCCGCGGCCTTGGCGGCCTTTTCCGCGATGTCGGACTCCTGCGCCTCCACATATTCCGCGATCTCCATGGGAGAGAGGAACACCTTCTCCGCCGTGGCGGAGATGGCCAGGGGCGTCAGGTTCCGGTCGTAGATGGTGCCCCGGGAGGCGGTGATGACGGTGCTGCGGGTCTGCTGGGCCACCGCCTTCTCCTGGAGCTCCTCATGCTGGTTGATCTGCAGGTCGTACAGCTTCCAGAAAAGCAGCACGAAGGTGAACACGCCCAGAAACAGCATCACCAGCACCGTGCGGCTGCGGATGACCTGATTCGCCCTGCGGGCGGCGTCGCTTTTTCTGCGGGGATTGACTGCCATGCTCGATTACTCCTTCCGGGCTGCGCCCTGCGGCCGTGCTGTGAAGCAGGGGAGCAAGAAGGCCCCCTTCTTACTCCCCCGCATTCCGTCCATTCCATTATAGTGCGATGGTCACTCGAAATATTCCACCACCGCGTAGATCCCGTGGTGCAGGGACGAGAGCAGGCGGCTGAGCACGCTGGGGCCCTCCTTCTGGTAGACCACGGCCCGGTCTCCGTCGCTCAGGTCGATGTAGTACACCTGGCTGGCGCTGGGCTTGGACATGCCCGCGGCCTCCGCCGCCTCCTTCACCGTGGCCAGATCGTACATCTGCTCATACTGGGTGGTGAGCGTGACGTTCTCCGTCTCCAGCGCGGCCAGCTGCGTCTTCAGAGCCACCGTCTCGGAGGAGATCTCCAGCAGCTGGACATAGCTCAAAAGCACCAGCACCGCCGCCGCGGCCACCGCCGCGAAGCCCGCCGCGCTGAGCACGGACAGATGCTGCTTTTCCCGGACCTGTACCCGGGCCGCCGTGCGGACCTTGGGCTGCTCCCGCACCGCCTCCCGGCGGCGGGGCAGCTCCCCCGCGTGGCGCAGTTCCCGCTCCCGGACCTCCCAGTCCAGATCCCGGGCAAGGCTGCCGCTGACGGCCCGTCCCCCATAATAGCGCAAATCTCCCGCTGCGGATGTCACGATCCGATTCCTCCTCCCGACGCGCATACATCTTCAAAGGGGCGCGCCCCTTTTCATTCGTTCCGATCCCCGCATTTTTCCGCCACGCGGAGCTTGGCGCTCCTGGCGCGGGGGTTCGCCTCCAGCTCCTCCGGCCCGGCCGTGATGGGCTTGCGGGTGAGGAGCTTCACCTGCGGCTTCCTGCCGCACACGCACACCGGGAACTCCGGCGGGCAGACGCAGCCTCTGGCCAGATCCTGCATCGTCCGCTTGACGATGCGGTCCTCCAGGGAGTGGAAGGTGATGACCGCCAGCCGTCCGCCGGGATTCAGCGCCTCCGCCGCGGCCCGGAGCATGGGCTCCAGGGCGTCCAGCTCGCCGTTGACGGCGATGCGGATGGCCTGGAAGCTGCGCTTGGCCGGGTGCTGCTTTTCCCGCAGCGCCGCCGGCGGCATGGCGCTTTTGATGATCTCCACCAGCTCCAGGGTGGTCTGTACCGGCGCCTGCTCCCGGGCCCGGACGATGGCCTTGGCAATGGCGGGAGCGCAGCGCTCCTCTCCATACTCATATAAGATCCGGCGCAGCTCGCCGACGCTCCAGGTATTGACGATCTCCCAGGCCGTGAGCGGCGCCTGCTTGTCCATCCGCATGTCCAGCGGGGCGTCGTGCATGTAGGAAAAACCCCGGGAGGCGTCGTCCAGCTGCGGCGAGGACACCCCCAGGTCGAACAGCATCCCGTCGGCGCCGGCGGCGCCCGCATCCCGCAGGACGCCGCCCAGCTCCGCAAAATTCTGATGGACCAGCGCCACGTGGTCCATCCATGGGGCCAGACGCTCCTTGGCCGCGTCGATGGCCGCCATGTCCCGGTCGATACAGATGAGCCGGCCGGTGGTGAGCCTCCGGGCGATCTCTCTTGAGTGCCCTGCCCTGCCCAGTGTACCGTCCACATAGGTCCCGTCGGGACGGATGTTCAGCGCCTGGATGCACGCATCCAGCAGCACCGGCGTATGGGTGTATTCCATCGTCTTACCCCCGATTCCCGTGGCTGCGGAACAGCGCGTCCATGGCGGCGGCCATGTCGTCGCTCTGGAGCATCTGCTGCTCCCGCTCCGCCCAGGCCTGCTCGTCCCAGATCTCGGCAAAGGTGTTCAG
>CALWXI010000118.1 GCA_944385455.1 uncultured Oscillospiraceae bacterium
GTACGATCCCGCCAGCCCCGAGTGGATATTGGAGGACGTGGACCTGCACATCCGCTCCGGCCAGACGGTGGGCATCCTGGGCGGCACCGGCTCCGCCAAGACCACGCTGGTGTCCCTGATCCCCCGGCTCTACGAGGCCACGGAGGGCACCGTCGCCGTGGGCGGCCGCCCGGTGGCGGACTACACCATGGAGCACCTGCGGGACGCGGTGAGCGTGGTGCTGCAGAAGAACACCCTCTTCTCCGGCACCATCCGGGAAAACCTCCTCTGGGGCGATCCCAACGCCACGGAGGAGCAGCTCTGGGCGGCCTGCCGGGCCGCCTGCGCGGATGAGTTCCTGGAGCGGATGCCCGACGGGCTGGACACGGATCTGGGCCAGGGGGGCGTCAACGTCTCCGGCGGCCAGAAGCAGCGGCTGTGCATCGCCCGGGCCATTTTGAAGCAGCCCAGGGTGCTGATCCTGGACGACTCCACCTCCGCCGTGGACACCGCCACCGACGCCAGGATCCGCGCGGCCTTCGCCAGCGAGCTGAAGGACACCACCAAGATCATCATCGCCCAGCGGGTGACGTCTCTTTGCCACGCGGACCTCATTCTGGTGATGGACCGGGGCCGGGTGGCGGCCCAGGGCACCCATGAGACGCTGATGAAGACATGCGAGATCTATCGGGACGTGTACGAGTCCCAGCAGGAAGGAGTGAGCATCGGTGGCTGAACGGCATGGAAGCGGCCCCGCCCCCCGGGGCCCCGGCGGCGGACCCGGCCGCCACGGATTTCAAAAGCCCAAGGACCTGCGGGGCACGCTGGGCAAGCTCATGCGGTATCTGGGGCGCTACAAGGCCCACCTCATCCTGGTGGCGGCGCTGCTGGTGGTGAGCTCGGCGTGCACCGTGGGCGGGTCGTATCTCATCAAGCCCCTCATCAACGACTATATCCTCCCCGGCGACTTCCCGGGCCTTGCCCGGATGCTGGCGTTCATGGCGGCGGTGTACGCCGCCGGGGCGGCGTGCTCCTTCGGCTACGCCCGGATCATGGTCCACGTGTCCCAGAACACCGTGGCGAAGATCCGCGCCGACCTCTTCAGCCGGATGCAGGACCTGCCCCTCTCCTACTTCGACGCCCACACCCACGGCGAGCTGATGAGCCGCTACACCAACGACATCGACACCGTCTCCGAGGCGCTGAACAACAGCTTCGGCAGCCTCATCTCCTGCACGCTGAACTTCACGGGCACCATCGCCATGATGATCGTCCTGAGCCCCGTGCTGAGTCTCATCACCTTCGTGATGCTGGCGGTGATGCTGGCGGTGGTGAAGGTGGTGGGCGGCCGCAGCCGCCGGTACTTCGCGGCCCAGCAGGCCGCCCTGGGCGCGGTGAACGGCTACATCGAGGAGATGATCGAGGGCCAGAAGGTCATCAAGGTCTTCAACCACGAGGAGGCCGCCAAGGCGGGCTTCCGGCGGCGCAACGAGGTCTACCGGCAGTCCGCCACCCGGGCCCAGGCCTACGCCGGGGCCATGATGCCCGCCATGGGCAACCTCTCCTATATCAACTACGCCATTACCTGCTGCGTGGGGGGCCTCCTGGCCATCCGCAGCGGCGACCTGGGGGGCCTGGCGGCCTTTTTGCAGTACACCCGGCAGGTGAGCCAGCCCATCACCCAGATCTCCCAGCAGGTCAACACCATCCTCTCCGCCGTGGCCGGCGCGGAGCGGGTCTTTGAGGTCATGGAGACCAGCCCCGAGGAGGACGCGGGACAGGTGACGCTGGTCCGGGTGACGGAGGACGCCGCCGGGCGGCTTGCCGAGGCCTCCTACGACACCGGCGCCTGGGCCTGGAAGACGCCGGACGGCGCGCTGACGCCCCTGCGGGGGGACGTGCGCTTCGACCACGTGGTGTTCGGCTACGATCCCCGCAAGACCGTCCTCCGGGACATCTCCCTCTTCGCAAAGCCCGGCCAGAAGATCGCCTTCGTGGGCTCCACCGGCGCGGGCAAGACCACCATCACCAGCCTCATCAACCGCTTCTACGAGATCCAGAGCGGCGCCATCACCTACGACGGCATCAACGTCCGGGACATCCGCAAGGACGACCTGCGCCGCTCCCTGGGCGTGGTGCTCCAGGACACCCACCTCTTCACCGGCACCGTGGCGGACAACATCCGCTACGGCCGCCTGGAGGCCACCGACGAGGAGGTCCGGGCGGCGGCGGAGCTGGCGGGGGCGGACAGCTTCATCCGCCACCTGCCCCAGGGCTACGACACCGTCCTGGGCGGCGACGGCGGCAACCTCTCCCAGGGCGAGCGGCAGCTTCTCAACATCGCCCGGGCGGCCTGCGCCAACCCGCCGGTGCTGATCCTGGACGAGGCCACCTCCTCCAGCGACACCCGCACGGAAAAGCTCATCGAGCGGGGCATGGACCGGCTCATGGCGGGGCGGACGGTGTTCGTCATCGCCCACCGGCTCTCCACCGTGCGCAACGCGAAAGCCATCATGGTGCTGGAGCAGGGGCAGATCATCGAGCGGGGCGACCACGACGACCTGCTGGCCCAGAGGGGACGCTACTACCAGCTCTACACCGGGCAGGCGGAGCTTTCGTGAGGCCTCGAGGGGGAGCAGGCTCCCCCTCGAACTCCCCCACCCCCTCGTCAGAACAAGCTGCGCTTGGTTCGCCCCCGCTGAAAGCGAGGGCTCGCCCCGCTCCGCTTGTTCTTCCTCTCCCCACCAAAGCCGCTTCGCGCCTTTGGCGGGGGACCCCGGTTCCGGTCACTGGGGCCGCCGCCCAAGGCGGCAGGAGTCGGAAAATTTGGGCCACGCCGCAGCGTTGAGAAAAGATGACGGCGTCATCTTTTTGGCGTGGACCACAGCGGCTATGCCGCCGGCAGATGCAGGTGATGCCGCGGCGAAAATGCATTCATTTCCCGCTTTCGCCTGGGGCGAAAGGAC
>CALWXI010000119.1 GCA_944385455.1 uncultured Oscillospiraceae bacterium
AATTCGTGCTTTACAAGTTTCATCAGCATTTGAACACCTCCCGGAACAGCGCGTCCACGCTCATGCCCTTTTCCTCCCGGATCTGGTCCACACCCGCCTGGAGCATCAGCTGGCCCCGGTTCAGAAAGAGCACCTCGTCCAGCACCTTCTCCACGTCGGCAATGAGATGGGTGGAGATCACCACCGCCGCATCGGGGTTGTAGTTGCCGATAATGGTGGAGAGGATATAGTCCCGGGTGGCCGGATCCACACCGCCGATGGGCTCATCCAGAAGATAGAGCTGCGCCGCCCGGCTCATGACCATGATGAGCTGTACCTTCTCACGGGTGCCCTTGCTCATCTGCTTGATGCGCTGGCCCGGCCGGATGTCCAGGTGATCCAGCATCTCCCGCGCCGCCTCCATCCGGAAATCCGGATAGAAGTCCCGGTAGAACTCCAGCAGCTGCGCCGTGGACATCCAGGTGGGAATGGCCGTCCGCTCCGGCAGGTAGCTCACCGCCGCCCGGGTTTCCTTGCCCGGCGCTTTTCCGCATACTGTGACGGTGCCCTCGCTGGGAGTCAGCAGGCCGTTGGCCAGCTTGATGAGGGTAGTCTTTCCGCTGCCGTTGGGCCCCAGCAATCCCACGATATGCCCCGGTTCGATGGAAAAACTCACACGATCCAAGGCCTCCGCGCGGCCAAAGCGCTTGCAAAGCCCATTACACTCCAAAACCGACATCTGTCTTCTCCTCCTCCACAGGCTCCTGCTTCAGCAGGGCCGCGATCTCGTTCCGCTCATAGCCCAGGCGCAGCATGGCCGCCACAAACGTGCGGATATGCCGCTCCGCCAGCTCCCGTTTCGCCGCCTCGATCATGGTCCGATCCTCCGTTACAAACCGTCCTGCCGTGCGCTGGCTGTACACCAGCCCGTCCCGCTCCAGCTCCGTCATGGCCCGCTGCATGGTGTTGGGGTTCACCCCGGCCTCCGTGGCCAGGTCCCGCACCGACGGCAGCCGTTCCCCCGGCGCAAACATACCGGAGACGATGCTGACCTTGATCTGCTCGATGAGCTGGGAGTAGATGGGGACGTCATTGGAAAACTGCCATCTCATCCGTGGTTCCTCCAGTTCCGCATCTTGCCTTGTGTCATTGTTCTAAGCAATTAATACAATAACACACTTTTGCCATTTGTCAACCCCTCCGCGCAAAAAATTTCCGTCCCGACGGATGCCGGGACGGAAATTTGAAATTCAACCGCGGTCTGCGGAAGATGCTGACCCCTGCTGCCGGGGCGGATCCAGCTTCGGGCCCAGCAGGGCCATCGCCAGCCCCAGCGCCGCCATGCCCAGGGCAAAGGGCACCTCGTCCCGGATGTCGAACCACACCTGCCGGAGCACATACTCCCACATTTCCATCATCCGGAGGAACCAGACCACCAGACCCGTCAGGATCAGCAGATCGCCGATGCCCCAAAAGAACACGATCCATCCGGCATGGTGCCACCGCAGGGTCCCCCGCCGGCACCGGCCCAGGGCCACGGTCAGCACGCCGGCCAGCACCAACGCGACCACACCGGCGGCATATTCCTTCACGCAATAGATCAGCACGCACACCGCCTCTATCCAGGATGCTCCATCGTCCATATACCCTCTGATGATGGCAGGGCCGTCGCCGCGGGTGAGCCCCAGCAGCAGCCATACCCCCAGCACAACCAGTCCCACGCCCAGCAGCCAGCTGCGCTCCGCCCACCAGTCGTGCAGCCGGGTCAGGGCCGGCTGCCGGGGGGCGGGGGATCCCTCCTGCAGCAGATAGTCTGTGGGGACCTCAAAATACCGGCTCAGGCGGATCACCTTCTCCGTCTCCGGCAGCGTCTCGTCCCGCTCCCACCGGCTCACCGCCTGGCGGCTGACGTCCAGCGCCTCCGCCAGGGCGTCCTGGCTCAGGCCCCGCTGCGCCCGGAGCCTCTGCAGCTTTTCTCCGAAGGTCATGTCCCGTCCCTCCTTTCCAGATCCCATGGTAACAAAAACCCGCGCCGGTGTCCAGCACACCGGCGCGGAATTTCCGCAACCTCAGGTTGCGGCGGCCCTTTTCAGCGATAGAGCCCCTCCAGGATCTCCACCACGTCCGCCAGGGCGTCGTGCTCCGCATGGGAGACAATGGTCGCCCCGCAGGCCCGGACAGCATCCACGCAGTTGTCCGGCGCAAACCCCCGGGCGGCGGCAGTGAGCATGGAGATGTCGTTGGTCTCATCTCCCACGCAGTAAACATGGTCCATGGAGATGCCCAGGCGGTCCGCCAGGCGGCGGATCATGCCGCCCTTGTTGGCGCCCCGGGCCGTCACCTCCAGCAGCGTCCGGCCGGAGTAGATGATCTCATAATCTCCGCTCCAGCCCTGAGCCTCCAAAAAGCCCCGGACCTCCTCCAGCTTTTCGTGCTCCTCTTCAAAAAGGAGCTTGCCCAGGGGCAGCGGCACCTCCGGCAGGGACGGGACCTCCGTCACCGCCACGCCGGTGATGTGCTCATGCTGCCGGGTGATGGCATTGGGATGGACGGCATGGATGACGTTGTCGATGTGATAGGCCTCCACCGCCACCTCCGGAAAACGGTCCAGCACCTCCTGGCCCCGCTCCCGGGCCAGCGCGTCCAGCATGGCCGTCTCGATGTACTCGCCCCGGGCAAAATCATAGAGGCCCGCGCCGTTGCATACCACGCCGGGAGCATTCATGGGCACCAGCGGCGCGTATTTCAGAAAGGCCGCCAGCGCCCGGCCGGTGGCCACGGCAAAACGTCCGCCCTGAGCCATGAACCGCTCCAGAGCGGCCCGGTTCCGGGAGGACAGCTCCGGCACCGGCTTGCCGGTGCGCAGCGCCGCCTCCGTGTAGATCAAGGTATTGTCAAAATCACTGGCCAGCAGCACACCGTCAAATCTTCCCATGCCTTCTTCTCCTTCTTTCAAAAACGCCGCCCGCGCTGGGCGGGCGGCGTCCGCTTATTCGGCGCTCTCTCCGCCGCTCCTGCCGCCGCGGCGGCGGCCGCCCCGGTGCCGGGGCTTGCGGCGCTTGACTGCCTCACTGCCGGCACCCTCCGCTTTCTGAGGACGCGGCGGCTGCTTCTGCTCGCTCTGCTTGGGCGGACGGGGCTGCCGGGGCTTTTTGTCCGGCTCTCCCGGTGTTTTGACAGCCTCCGGCGCCTTGGCGGGAGCCGCAGCAGCACCCAGACCTCCGCCGCGGCGGCGGCCGCCGCGATGGCGGCGGCGGGGCTTGCCGTCCCCATCCTGACCCATCTTCTCCCGAACGGGGGCATCCTCCAGCTCCGGGGCGGTATAAAAGGGAGTGCCGGTGATCACCGGGGTGAGGAACTCCTCCTCAGGCTTTTCCTCCACGTACCGGGCGGGACGCTCCGGAATGGCGATGCCCTCCCGGCTGCCCTTGCCGTTGCGCAGTACGCACACCTCGCAGCCGTGATAGGTCTTGAGGGGCTCGTTGGGACCCGCGGAGTCCAGGTTCACCTTCATGGTCTCCCGCAGCAGATCCACGCTCTTCACATTGCCTGGCCCGTCGGGCGTCTGCACGAACGACTCCACCTTCGGCATGCGCTTGGCCGCGTCCTCATAGGCGTTCTGCTCATATTTCAGACAGCACATCAGCCGTCCGCAGGTGCCGGAGATCTTGGCGGGATTCAGACTCAGGTTCTGGGTCTTGGCCATCTTGATGGATACCGGCATAAACCCGTCCAGAAACTGGGAACAACAGAACGGCCGTCCGCAGATGCCAAGGCCCCCGATCATCTTGGCCTCATCCCGGACACCGATCTGCCGCAGCTCGATGCGGGCGCGGAAGACTCCCGCCAGATCCCGCACCAGCTCCCGGAAATCCACCCGGCCGTCCGCCGTGAAATAAAAGATGATCTTGTTGCCGTCGAAGCTGGCGGACACGTTCACCAGCTTCATCTCCAGGCCGTGATCCGCGATCTTGCGCTCACAGATATCAAAGGCCTCGCTCTCTTTCTTCCGGTTGCGCTCCACGGTGCGCCGGTCGGTGTCCGTGGCCATGCGCAGCACAGCGCACAGAGGATGGACGATGGCTCCATCGTCCACATCGTGGTTCCCCTCCGTGCAGGTGGCGAATTCCGGACCCTGGGCGGTCTCCACGATCACCTGGTCGCCCATCTTCACCTGAACCCCCTTGGGGTCAAAATAATAATTCTTGCACCCGCCCCGAAAGCGGACGCTGATCACTTCCGTCAAAGGATACCCTCCAATTCCACCGCCAGGGCACCTAAAACATGGCCTGTTCCCACGTTATAGACGCACTCTCCGCGATACTTCTGCAACAATTCTATTGTGCGCATGATCTGCCTTTTTGTCAAGTTTTTCGCAAGAAATGATGGGATCTCCCCGCCCTGCGCACCGCTCCGGCCGCCGCAGCGCAGCGCCAGAGCCGCGGCAAAAAGGCCTCTGGCCTCCTCCAGCAGCTCCGCCAGCTCCTCCCGGGAAAGACGGCCGCGCTCCAGACGCACCGCCAGCTCCGCCGCAGCGCCCCGGCGCCCCACACACCGGCACAGCTCCGCCGCAGCCGCCGCATCGCCCGGCTCCGCTTCCGCCGCCGGATGGAGCTTCAGCTCCACGCAGCGGGAGCGGAGGGTTGGCAGCATCTGAGCAGCGTTTTCCGCGCAGAAAAGGAAGGCGGCATAGGGCGGTCCCTCCTCCACGATCTTCAGCAGCACGTTTTGGTCCTGCTCCGTCAAAAGGCCGCAGTCCGGAAAGAGATACACCTTCCGCCGCCCCTGATTGGGCCGGATATACGCGTCCGCACGGACAGCGCGCACCACGTCCACAGCGATGTTTTTGTGCTGATCGTCCCGGACAGTGACCACGTCGGGGTGGATATCCGCCAGCACCCGGCGGCACTCCGCGCATACACCGCACGGACGGCCTTCCATCGCCGCACATTCCATGGCGGCGGCGGCAAAGCGGGCGGCGGCCAGACGGGGTCCCGCACCGGAAAACAGCAGCGCGTGGGACAGCGCGCCCCGGGCGGCGGCCTCCCGAATCCGGGCGGCTGCGGGGTCGGTATCCGGCAGGCCAAAGGGTTGCATAGACAGACGCTCCTTTCCGTGAGAGCAGGCTTGACATCAGTCGAAAGCTGTGCTAACATGCAGACAAGTTTTCATATTGGTTTGCGTGGAACGCGTTACAACCCTCCGGGGCTGTGACGCGTTTTTTATTTTTGCAGAGAGGGGATCTTTATGGCGGCTGTGTATTGTCAGGCAGGCATCTTCCTGTCCGCCATGGCTCTGGGATATGCTTTGAAACGGCTGGGCATTCTGAAACCGGAGGACAAGCAAGTCCTCTCAAACCTTATTTTTTATGTGACCCTGCCAGCCATGCTGATCGGCAGCTTCGGCAGCGTGTCGGTGGATTTCTGGTTCGTGGCGTCCTTTCTGCTGGGTCTCGGCGTGAATGCCGTGATGGTGGGAGCGGGCGCGCTGGCCTCCCGGAAAAAGACGCCGGACCTTCAGGCCCTTTACATCATCAACTGCGCGGGGCTGAACCTGGGCAACATCGTCATTCCCTTTCTGCAAGGTTTCTTTCCCGACGGCATCCCATATCTGTGCATGTTCGATACCGGCGATTCTTTCTTTACGCTGGGTACTACCTATGCCATTGCCAGAGGACGGCTTGGGCAGCGGGGCGGTTCCGTTTTCTCCGCGCTTCGGGGCATCCTGTCCAGCTTGCTCCGTTCCATCCCCTTCGATGTCTATATCTTGATGACAATGCTCTCCCTGCTGCACATCCGCCTGCCGGAGCCGGTTCTGCTGGCGGCGGATTTTATGGGCCGAGGCAACGGCTTCCTGGCCATGCTGCTGGTGGGAGTATCCATGGACCCCCGGCTGGACGTCTCTTCTCTGGGGGAAGTGATCCGTATCCTGGCGGTGCGCTACATCTGTGCCGCCGCCGCGGCGCTGTTCGTCTGGTTCGCCCTGCCCGCTCCCTTGGTGATGCGGCAGAGCCTAACAGCCGCAGTTTTTGCGGCAACGCCCAGCGCCGCCCTTATTTATTCCAACCGGCTGGGCATCCGGACGGAAATCGCCGGTGCGCTGAGCCCCATCTCTACGGTCCTGATGATTCCCATGATGTCCGCCGTAATGACCTTGACGGTGTGAAAACGATTATACCACATGTTCAGAAAAAAGAAAGTGCGGAAACTCCGGCCCGTTTCCGGGTGCTTTTTTGCGCAAGATTTTCACGCAAGCACCTTTATGCGAATTCCCGCCGCACTTTCGTCAGAATTGTTTAAATTTATATCGCTTTCTTATATTATTCATGCATTGTTTTCCAGCACTCTTCCCATTATAATGTTATAGGTATTTTTGCGGCCAATAATTTCCGGACATCCGGATATGTAAAGGTTTACCTGCCCTTGCGGCAGTGACAAAAAATGGAGGAATGAAAATGAGCAAGAAGTATTGTTACCTGTTCACCGAGGGCAACGCCGGCATGCGTGAGCTGCTGGGCGGCAAGGGCGCCAACCTGGCTGAGATGACCAACATCGGCCTGCCCGTGCCCCAGGGCTTCACCATCACCACCGAGGCCTGCACCCAGTACTATGAGGACGGCCAGCAGATCAACCCCGAGATCATGGCCGAGATCATGGAATACATCGAAAAGATGGAGCAGATCACCGGCAAAAAGTTCGGCGACATGGAGAACCCCCTGCTGGTCTCCGTCCGCTCCGGTGCCCGGGCCTCCATGCCCGGCATGATGGACACCATCCTGAACCTGGGCCTCAATGAGACCGTGGTGGACGTGCTGGCCCGGAAGTCCGGCAACCCCCGCTGGGCCTGGGACTGCTATCGCCGCTTCATCCAGATGTACTCCGACGTGGTCATGGAAGTGGGCAAGAAGTACTTCGAGCAGCTCATCGACCAGATGAAGGAGCGCAAGGGCGTCACCCAGGATGTGGACCTCACCGCCGAGGATCTCAAGGAGCTGGCCGGCGCGTTCAAGGCCGAGTACAAGGCCAAGATCGGCCAGGACTTCCCCAGCGATCCCAAGGAACAGCTGATGGGTGCCGTCAAGGCCGTGTTCCGTTCCTGGGACAACCCCCGCGCCAACGTCTACCGCCGGGACAACGACATCCCCTATTCCTGGGGCACCGCCGTCAACGTTCAGTCCATGGCCTTCGGCAACATGGGCGACGACTGCGGCACCGGCGTGGCCTTCACCCGCAACCCCGCCACCGGCGAGAAGAAGCTCTTCGGCGAGTTCCTGACCAATGCCCAGGGCGAGGACGTGGTGGCCGGCGTGCGGACTCCCATGCCCATCAGCCAGATGGCCGAGAAGTTCCCCGAGGCCTTCGCCCAATTTGAGAAGGTCTGCCAGCTTCTGGAAAATCATTATCACGACATGCAGGACATGGAGTTCACCGTGGAAAACGGCAAGCTCTACATGCTGCAGACCCGCAACGGCAAGCGCACCCCCGCCGCCGCTTTGAAGATCGCCTGCGACCTGGTGGACGAGGGGCAGATCTCCGAAAAGCAGGCTGTGGCCATGATCGACCCCCGGTCCCTGGACACCCTGCTCCATCCCCAGTTCGACGCCAAGGTCCTGAAGGAGACCCCCGTGATCGGCTCCGCTCTGGCCGCCTCTCCCGGCGCCGCCTGCGGCCGCATCGTCTTTACCGCTGATGACGCCAAGGAGTGGGCCTCCCGGGGCGAGAAGGTGGTCCTTGTCCGTCTGGAGACTTCTCCCGAGGACATTGAGGGCATGAAGGCCGCCCAGGGCATCCTCACCGTCCGCGGCGGCATGACCTCGCACGCCGCCGTTGTGGCCCGCGGCATGGGCACCTGCTGTGTCTCCGGCTGCTCCGAGATCAAGATGGACGAGGAAAACAAGTGCTTTGAGCTCTCCGGCAAGACCTTCCGTGAAGGCGACTGGCTCTCTTTGGACGGCTCCACCGGCAAGATCTATGACGGCGCCATCCCCACCGTGGACGCCTCCATCGGCGGCGAGTTCGGCCGGGTCATGGGCTGGGCCGACAAATATCGCCGCCTGCAGGTCCGCACCAACGCCGACACCCCCCACGACGCCGCTCAGGCCAGGAAATTCGGTGCCCAGGGCATCGGCCTGTGCCGCACTGAGCACATGTTCTTCAACGAGGACCGCATCCCCGCCATCCGGGAGATGATCTGCTCCGACACTGTGGAACAGCGCGAAAAGGCACTGGCCAAGCTGGAACCCATGCAGCAGTCCGACTTCGAGGGCATCTACGAGGCCATGGAAGGCTGCCCCGTCACCATCCGCTTCCTGGATCCCCCGCTGCACGAGTTCGTCCCCACCGAGGAGGCCGACATCGAGCTGCTGGCCAAGGATATGGGCAAGTCCGTGGCTGACATCAAGGCCATCATTGCCTCCCTGCATGAGTTCAACCCCATGATGGGCCACCGCGGCTGCCGTCTGGCCGTCACCTATCCGGAGATCGCCGCCATGCAGACCCGTGCCGTTATCAAGGCCGCGCTGAACGTCCAGGCCAAGCACCCCGACTGGAACATGGTCCCCGAGATCATGATCCCCCTGGTGGGCGAGGTCAAGGAGCTCAAGTACGTCAAGAGCGTGGTGGTGGAGACCGCCGACGCCCTCATCAAGGCCGCCGGTTCCGACATGAAGTACCTGGTGGGCACCATGATCGAGATCCCCCGCGCCGCCCTCACCGCCGACGAGATCGCCAAGGAGGCCGACTTCTTCTCCTTCGGCACCAACGACCTCACCCAGATGACCTTCGGCTTCTCCCGCGACGACGCCGGCAAGTTCCTGGGCGCTTACTACGACAAGA
>CALWXI010000120.1 GCA_944385455.1 uncultured Oscillospiraceae bacterium
CTACGAATACTATGAAAACGACAAGGTCCGCCGCTACGGCTTCCACGGCACCTCCCACAAGTATGTGGCCGGCCGCGCCGCCGCCATGCTGGGCAGGAAGCCCGAGGAGCTCAAGCTGCTCTCCTGCCAGCTGGGCAACGGTTCCTCCGTCACCGCCATCGACCACGGCAAGTCCGTGGATACCTCCATGGGCTTCACTCCGCTGGCCGGTCTGCCGATGGGCACCCGTTCCGGCGATCTGGACGCGGGCATCCTGCAGTACCTCATGAACAAGTACGGGATGAACATCGACGAGATGCTCAACATCCTGAACAAGAAATCCGGCGTCCAGGGTGTCTCCGGCGTCTCCTCCGACTTCCGGGATCTGGAGAATGCCCACAAGCAGGGCAACGAGCGCGCGGGCCTGGCCGTGGATATGTTCAACTACGGCGTCAAAAAGCTCATCGGCGCCTATGCCGCCGCCATGGGCGGCGTGGATGCCATCATCTTCACCGCCGGCGTGGGCGAGAACTCCGCCTCCCAGCGGATGGCCATTGCCTCCGGCCTGGAATTCATGGGTGTGAAGATGGACGCCGAGGCCAACAACACCCGGGGCAAGGAGGCCGTCATCTCCGCCGCCGACTCCCCGGTGAAGGTCCTGCTGATCCCCACCAACGAGGAGCTCATGATCGCCATGGACACCGCCAGCATCGTCAAGGGCTGATCTTCCCGCGAATTTCCGAAAAACCAGACCGGACGGAGCACCCGCTCCGTCCGGTTTTCTGTTACCGCTTTCCGTAATAGAGGACCTTGGCCAGGGCGATGTACAGCTCGTCCCGGTCTTTCGTCTCCCGGGCCGCCTTTTCCCCGCTGTAATCATAGAAGCCCGCGCCGGACTTGACGCCCCAGCGCCCCTCCGACACCACCTGGGCCAGCAGAGGATCGCCGTCCTTGCGGTCGCACAGCGTCTCATTGAGATAGCGGTTCACCCGGTCGTAGGTGTCCAGCCCGCCGAAGTCACAGACCTTGAGGGGTGCCAAGGCCGCGTACCGCAGTCCCAGCCCCGCCTTGAGCACCGTGTCGATGTCCTCCAGGTCCGCCGCGCCGCATTCCACCAGATACAGCGCCTCCCGCAGCATGGCGTACTGCAGCCGGTTGACCAGGAAGCCCGGGACATCCTTCTTCACCATCACCGGCTCCTTGCCCAGTTCCTTCACCAGCCGGTACATCTGCTGGAGATGCGCCTCCTCCGTCTTGTCTCCCCGGATGATCTCGCACAGCGGCAGCAGGTGGGGCGGATTGAGCCAGTGCTGGCCCATGAACCGCTCCGGCCTGTACACCGCTTGGGCAATCTGGCTGATGGGCAGGCCGCTGGTGTTGGTGGCCAGCAGGGCGCCCTCCGGAGCCATGCGGCTGGCCTCGGTCCAGAAAGCCTTCTTGGTCTCCAGATCCTCCACGATGGTCTCCAGCATCAGGTCGCACCGCTCCATGCAGCCGCGGTCCGTGGTGGACGTGATCCGTTCCCGGGCCTCCGCTGCCGCCTGCGCGGTCAACAGCCCCTGGGCGCACAGCGTCTCCCAGTTTTTCTCCATGGTCCCGGCGGCCCGCTCCAGTCCGCTTTCCGAGCGGTTGTACAGCGTCACCTGCCAGCCGCCCTGAGCATACACCTGGGACAGCGACGCACCCATGATGCCCGCGCCCACAATCACGATCCGCTTCTCCTGCTCCATCTTGACATCCCTCCTGTTTCATTTTGAGATCGATGGGGATATTTTACCGGATTCCGCCGGTCTTGACAAGTGCCTCCCGGTTGATTCCGGGGAAAAGCTGTGATACATTATACTATCATTTCCTCTTCCATCCGAAAGGAGCCGCTCATGAAGATCGGACTGCAGTTTGCCATGCCGGCGGAGCTTCACGCCCTGCCCGGCGCCCGGGACCTCTCCCCCGCGGAGACGGTGTCCGGCGTTCCCTTTTTCGAAGTGTCCCCCGGAATCCCGGCCTGCGCCGGCGGCGTCGGCAAGGTCAACGCCGCCATGGCCGCGGAGATCTTCTGTCTGAAATACGGGGTGGACCTGATCCTCAACGCCGGCGTGGCCGGGTGTCTGACAGACCTGCCTGTCGGCTCGCTGGTGGTGGCATCGGAGTTTGTCCAGCATGATGTGGACACCACCGCCGTGGGAGACCCCATCGGTCTGGTGTCCACCGTGAATCAGGCGGTCTTCCCCACCTGGGAGCCGGAGCGGTGCCGCGCCCTGCTGGAGCAGCTGGGCCATCCCGCCGTCACCGGCCGGGTAGCCACCGGGGACTGGTTCGCCGTCCGGGGAGACCGGGCCGCCTTCATCCGGGACACCTTCTCCCCCCTGCTGGCGGAGATGGAGGGCGGCGCCATCGCCCAGGTGTGCCTGCGCAACGGCGTGGGCTTCACGGCGGTGAAGTCCGTCTCGGACCACCTCTTCTCAGCGCGTCAGGCAGAGGAATACTTTGATTTCGGACAGGCACTGGAGGCCCTGGGACGCGTGGTCCTGCCTCTGGCCCGGGCATTACAGGAGGTTTGACTATGGAACGCATCGCCAGCTTTACCGTGGACCACAACAAGCTCCGG
>CALWXI010000121.1 GCA_944385455.1 uncultured Oscillospiraceae bacterium
TCCCCGTACGCGAAAATTCGATCATTCGGGAAAGAAGGAAGAATATGTATCGTATCGTGAGAAAAGAGGCGCTCCGTCCCACAGTGACCCTGTACGAGATCGAGGCACCCCTCATCGCCAAGAAGGCCCAGCCGGGTCAGTTCATCATTCTCCGCGTGGATGAGAACGGCGAGCGGATTCCCATCACCATCAATAATTACGACCCCGAAAAGGGCACCGTTACCATCATCGTCCAGACCGTGGGCGCCACCACCGAAAAGCTCAGCCACCTCAATGAGGGCGACTGCCTGCAGGACTTTGTGGGTCCTCTGGGCAAGGCCACCGAGACCGAGGGCAAGAAGAAGGTCTGCGTGGTGGGCGGCGGCGTGGGCTGCGCCATTGCCTATCCCGTGCTGAAGAAGTTTCACGACTCCGGCGCGGAGGTCCATGCGGTCATCGGCTTCAAGAACAAGGATCTGGTGATCCTGGAGGATGACTTCCGCAAGTCCAGCAGCGTCCTGAAGGTCTGCACCGACGACGGCTCTTACGGCCAGAAGGGTCTGGTCACCGACGCGCTGAAGGAGCTCATCGAGGCGGGCAACCAGTACGACGAGGTGTTCGCCATCGGACCCATGGTGATGATGAAGTTTGTCTCCAAGACCACGGAGCCCTACGGCATCCCGACAACGGTGTCCATGAGCCCCATTATGATCGACGGCACCGGCATGTGCGGCGGGTGCCGGCTCAGCGTGGGCGGCGAGATGAAGTTCGCCTGCGTGGACGGCCCGGATTTCGACGGCCACAAGGTGGACTGGGATCTGGCGGTGAAGCGCAACCAGATGTACGGCGAGTTCGAGCGGCATAAGCACGAGGAGACCTGCAACCTGTTCAAGAAGGAGGCCGAATGATCATGGCCAATATGTCTTTAACCAAGAATCCCATGCCCTCCCAGGATCCCAATGTCCGCAACAAGAATTTTGACGAGGTGGCTCTGGGCTATACGGAGGAGCAGGCTCTGGACGAGGCGCAGCGGTGCCTGGGCTGCAAGAATAAGCCCTGCATGACCGGATGTCCCGTTATGGTACATATCCCGGAGTTTATCGCCGAGGTGGCCAAGGGCCACTTTGAGGAGGCCTATCAGATCATCTCCAACACCAGCGCTCTGCCCGCCGTATGCGGCCGGGTCTGCCCGCAGGAGAGCCAGTGTGAGAAGTACTGCGTCCGGGGCAAGAAGGGCGAGCCCGTGGCCATCGGCCGCCTGGAGCGGTTTGTGGCCGACTGGCACAACTCCCACACCTGCGACCTTCCGCCCCGGCCCCAGCCCAACGGCCACAAGGTGGCCGTGGTGGGCTCCGGCCCCGCTGGCCTCACCTGCGCCGGAGACCTGGCACGGAAGGGCTACGACGTCACGGTGTTTGAGGCGCTGCACCTGGCCGGCGGCGTGCTGGTCTACGGCATCCCTGAATTCCGTCTGCCCAAGGCCATCGTCCAGAAGGAAGTGGACGGCCTGAAGGAAATGGGCGTCACCATTGCCACCGATACGGTGATCGGCCGTACCATCTCCATCGACGAGCTGATGGAGGAGCACGGCTTTGAGGCGGTGTTCATCGGTTCCGGCGCGGGTCTGCCCATGTTCATGGACATCCCCGGCGTCAACTACCGCGGTGTATACTCCGCCAACGAGTTCCTCACCCGCATCAACCTGATGAAGGCGTACCTGCCCGACTCCGATACCCCCATTCAGCATCCCAAGCGGGTGGCCGTGGTGGGCGGCGGCAATGTGGCAATGGACGCGGCCCGCTGCGCCAAGCGCCTGGGTGCCGAGGTGTATATCGTCTATCGCCGCGGTATGGAGGAGCTCCCCGCCCGTAAGGAAGAGGTGGAGCATGCCGAGGAAGAGGGCATCATCTTCAAGACCCTCAATAACCCCGTGGAGATCTTCGCCGATGAGAACGACGACGTCAACAAGATCCGCTGCATCCGGATGGAGCTGGGTGAGCCCGACGCCTCCGGCCGGCGCCGTCCCGTGGAGATCCCCGGCAGCGAGTTCGACATCGATGTGGACTGCGTCATCATGGCCCTGGGCACCAGCCCGAATCCCCTGATCAAGTCCACCACCAAGGGCCTGGAGATCAACAAGAAGGGCGGCATCGTGGTCAATGAGGAGGGCCTCACCTCCCGCGAGAATGTCTACGCCGGCGGCGACGCCGTCACCGGCGCTGCCACCGTCATCCTGGCCATGGGCGCCGGCAAGACCGCCGCCAAGGCCATCGACGAGCATCTCAGCGGCAAGTAAGCCCCAAAGCTCTGAAAAGGAAAAGCCCTGTACAGCTATGCTGTACAGGGCTTTTTTTCACTTCCGGGACGCCAGATAGGCGGCGATGTCGAAGGGCAGCAGGGGCGTGTCCCGCCGGAGATAGAGCGGGTGGTGTGGATGTCCGGATTTCAGAAGGGGACCGGCGGTGAACCACCGGGCGCCCACAGCCTGACCGTCTGCGGCGAAGTCCCGCATGCAGGCGGTGAGGTAGTCCCGCTTTTCGATGATGTTGCCCCAGGCGGCCCAGACCGCGGGAGCTGGGGACAGGGAGAGGAGATACCGGAAGGCCTTTCGGTTTTCCGCGTGAAGGGCTGGATTGCAGACCCGCTCCATATCATCAGGGCGGGTGGCCCGCTGGGCGTAGACGTTGAACATCAGGAAGCTGTCGTACCCGTTGGACTTCGCCACCCGTTCCACGGATTGGAGAGTGGGGTCCAGGGCGTCCGGGGCGGCGGTGGAGGGATTGATGCCCACACAGATTAAGGGCCGTTTGCCCCGGGTGCCCAGCACATACCGGTATTCCGAGTAGGTATTGGGGACATAGAGCCAGCGGGAGACGTCGTAGTCCGGCGAGGGCCGCAGCGCGGATTCCAGCGAGGGCTCAAAGGGCTCCAGTGCGAGAGCAGTGGTGTTTCCCTGGGGAATGTGCATAAGGGGGCCTCCCATCGACGGTTTCCCACAGGATACCACATTCCGACGGAAAAGACAACAGGGGTGGCGATAGGCGGCAAAATATGATATAATAAATTTTAAACTTTCTTCAAAAGGATGGACAGAACGACACAGGGAGGCGTGCGGGAGATGCTGCATCTGTTGTTTGGCCGAGCCAAGACGGGAAAATCGGATACGGTGTTGCGGCGCATTGCGGACCTGGAGGACTGCGGGGAGCAGATCCTGCTGGTGCCGGAGCACGCTTCCTATCAGGCGGAGGTGGACTTGTGCCGGGTCTGCGGTCCCACCGCCAGCCGCCACGCGGAGGTGCTGAGCTTTCGCCGCCTCAGCGACCGGGTGCTGAGCATCACCGGCGGGGTTTCCCAGGTGGCCCTGGACGCTGGCGGCAAGCTGCTGACACTGCAGAAGGCCATGCTGGAGGTGGCACCGGAGCTGACGGTGTACCGCCGCCCCTCTCAGAAGGCGGCGTTCCTGCAGCAGATGCTGGATCTTTTCGACGAACTGCGCAGCTATGAGGTGACGCCGCAGCTATTGTGGGAAAAGGCGGAGGAGATCCCCGGCGCCACCGGCGGCAAGCTCCGGGACCTGGGACTGTTGTTCGGTGCCTATGAATCCCGGCTCTGCCGTCCGGGGCTGGATGCCAGAGATCGGATGACCCGCCTGTGCGACAGCCTGGAGGAATCCCGGTATGTCCAGGCCAAGGATGTGTTTGTGGACGGCTTCACCTACTTCAATGCCCAGGAACGGCGGGTCCTGGAGATCTGCCTGCGGCAAGCCCGGTCTGTCACGGTGACGCTGCTGGGAGAACCGGACAGCCGGGAAGAATTTTTCGAAGCCACGGTGCGCACGGCGGAGCAGCTTCGCCGCCTGGCCGCGGAGGCGGGGTGCGGTGTGGAGGAGCAGGTCCTCCGGACGGAGGACCTGACCGCGCTGGGACATCTGGAGCGATATTTCTTCGGCGGCGCGCCCTATGACGGGGACAGCGGTTCCATCCGCCTGCGGCAGGCGGACAATGTCTTTTCCGAGGTGGAGCAGACGGCGGCGGACATTCGGCGGCTGCTGGCGGAGGGGCGGTGCCGCTGCCGGGACATCACGGTGTCCGCCCGGAACATGGGGGACTATGAGGCTGCCATCGAAACGGTGTTCGAGCGCTACGGCATCCCAGTCTACCTCAGCCGCCGCAGCGACATCCTGGAAAAGCCGGCAGTGAGCCTGCTGACCGGCGTCCTTTCCGCTGTGGGCAATGGGTATGAATATGAGGATATGTTCCGCTGGCTGAAGACCGGACTGGCGGGCATCTCGCTCGAGGATTGCGACCTTCTGGAAAACTACGTCCTCAAGTGGGAGATCCACGGCGGCATGTGGCTGCGGGATGTGGACTGGACGGAGAACCCCGACGGCTACGGGACTCCCTGGACGGAGGAGCGGCAGTCCCGGCTGGCTCGGGTCAACGAGCTGCGCCGCCGGGTGCGCGCGCCGCTTCTGCGCCTGTCGGAGGGGCTGAAAGCCTCGGAGAGCGCTGGTGGGAAAGTAGATGCACTTTACACATTTATGGAGGAGCTGGGCCTGCAAGGTTCTCTGGAGGAGCAGATGCGGGCACAGGCCCAGGCGGGCAGACTCCAGCAGGCGGAGGAGACCGCTCAGCTTTGGGAGATCCTCTGCGAGGTGCTGGACCAGTTCGTGGAGATCCTGGGAGAGGAGCCCATGGGGCTGGACGAATTCGCCCGGCTGCTGCGCCAGGTGCTCACGCAGTACAGTGTGGGCACCATCCCGGTGTCCTTGGATCAGGTGTCCGTCAGTGAACTGACCCGCAACGACCGCCATACCGTTCGGTATCTTTTTTTGCTGGGGGTCAACGACCACGTCCTGCCGGACCCGGGACAAAGCGGCGGTATCCTCAATGAGGACGACCGGGACGAGCTGGCTCAGCGGGGTGTCCGCCTGGCACCCACGGGAATGGCGCGGATGGGCATCGAGCTGCAAAATCTCTACGCCGCCCTGGCCCAGCCCACGGAGGGGCTTACCGTCAGCTATCCTGTGACGGATGTCAGCGGCGCGGAACTGCGCCCGGCTTTCGTGATAGAACGGCTGCGGAATCTCTTCCCGGAACGGAAGGTTGAACTGGAGGATACTGACAAGGAATATCGCCTCACAGCTATGCAGCCCGCGCTGGAGGCTGTGGGACAGATGCCGGGCAGTGCGCTGTGGCAGTATTTCCGGCAGCGGCCGGAGGATGCCGGGAAGCTGGACGCCATGGCCATGGCTGCGGTCTTCCGCCGGGGCGCGCTCTCCCGGGCGGCGGTGCGTGCGCTTTACGGAGACCGCGTTACCATGTCTGCCTCCCGGCTGGAGCGGCTGCGCAGCTGCCATTTCGCTTATTTTATGGAATACGGCCTTCGGGCAAAGCCCCGGGAGGCGGCAGCTTTCGACGCGCCTCAGATCGGCACACTGCTGCACTTCCTGCTGGAGAATGTCACCCGGGAAGTGCTGGTCCTGGGGGGCTTCGCAGCGGTGGATGAGGAAACGCTCCACGCCCTGGTACGGCGGTATATCCAGCAGTACGTGGAGCAGGAGCTGCACAATTTCCGTGACCGGAACGCCCGGTTCCGCTATCTCTTCGACCGGCTGCGTACCACGGCCTACGCCGTCATCGACCAGGTGGCGGAAGAGCTGCGCTGTTCGGACTTCGTTCCGCTGGCCTTTGAATTGTCCTTCGGCGACGGCGGCACGCTGCCGGCGGTGGTGATCTCAGAGCCGGATGGGGAACTGCGGGTAGGCGGCAAAGTGGACCGGGTGGACGGCTGGGTGAAGGATGGGAAGCTGTATCTCCGGGTGGTGGACTACAAGTCCGGCAAAAAGGCCTTTGATCTGGCGGCCGTCCGGATGGGCCTCGATATCCAGATGCTGCTGTACCTGT
>CALWXI010000122.1 GCA_944385455.1 uncultured Oscillospiraceae bacterium
CCATCGCCCGTGCCATCGCCACCCATCCGCCCATCATCATGGCGGATGAGCCCACCGGCGCGCTGGACTCCCACACCGGTCTGGAGGTGCTGCACTTCCTGCAGCAGCTCAACCGGGAGGGCACCACGGTGATCCTCATCACCCACGACAACGGCATCGCCGCCACCGCCCGCCGGTGCATCCGGCTGGCGGATGGGAAGATCGTGGAGGACCGGCAGCAGGAGGTGGATTGGTTTTGAACATCCGACAGGCCGTGAAAATGGCATTCAAGTCCATTTTAGGCAGCAAAGGACGCTCCTTTCTCACCATGCTGGGCATCATCATCGGCATCGCGTCGGTGATGACCATCGTCTCCACGGTCAACGGCATGAACCAGCAGTCCCTCAAGCAGTTCGAGGCCATGGGCACCAACCGCATCGACGTGCAGGCAAGCCTCTACAACGGGCAAAACGCCTTCGAGCCGCTGTACGACTACTGCAACGCCCTGGGCAGCGACCTGGTGCTGGGCGTGACGCCCAGCGCCTACTTCAGCGCCACGGTGGTCTACGGCTCCAAGAGCAATACGGCCATGCAGAAGAACCAGGAGAACATGTGGAACGGCGACGGTACCCAGAACACCAACGTGGCGCTGCCGCCGGACCTGTATTTCGGCAGCGACCAGTACGCCGTGTGCAACAATTTCGAGATCGCGTCCGGCCGGGACCTGAGCAACATTGATATCCAGAATTACAATCAGGTATGCGTGCTGGGGGCCCGGGCGGCCCAGAACTTCTTCAACTACGCCGACCCCGTGGGCCAGACCATGCAGGTGGGCGGCCTGCCCTTCACGGTCATCGGCGTCTACGCGGAGAAGGACCCGGATTCCGCCTGGTCCATGGACAACATCATCGTCTTCCCATACAGCACCAGCCGCATCCTCAGCCCGGGGACGGAGATGAGCCAGTTTGTGGTGAAGGCCGCCTCCAACGAGGCGGCGGTGGAGGCCACCTCCCGGATCAGCGGCTTTCTCCAGGGCTTGACCAGCAACGGGCAGAGCGGCTGGGGCTATGCCCAGAGCAACAATCAGTGGCAGAATTCCCAGAATGAGTATACGGCCATGCTCTCCATGGTCCTGGGCGGCATCGCCGCCATCTCGCTGCTGGTGGGCGGCATCGGCATCATGAACATCATGCTGGTGACGGTGACGGAGCGCACCCGGGAGATCGGCATCCGCCGGGCCATCGGCGCCCAGCGCAGCTCCATCGTGACCCAGTTCCTCATCGAGGCGGCGATGCTGTGCGGCATGGGCGGCGTCATCGGCATCGGCATCGGCACCCTGGCCACCCGCATGGCGGGAAAGCTGCTGATGCAGATCGAGATCTGGCCCTCGGTGGGCATCACCCTGTGCGCATTTTTGCTGTCCGTGGCGCTGGGCGTGCTGTTCGGCATCTATCCGGCGGCCAAGGCGTCCAAGCTCCAGCCGGTGGAAGCGCTGCGGGCGGAATGAGTGAGAAGGAGAGAGGATATGAAGAAACGGATCATGACATGGCTCCTGGCGGTGTGCATGCTGTGCACGCTGCTCCCCGGAGCCGCGGCGGCGGAGACCACCACCTTTGCGGATATCTCCGACCGGGACACCGCCGCGGCGGTGGAGACCCTGCGGCTGATGGACGTTCTGGACGGCTACGGCGACGGCACCTTCCGGCCCGGCGCCGTGCTGACCCGGGCGCAGTTCTGCAAAATGGCGGTATACGCCATGGGCGGGGAGGATGAGCTGGGGCTCTACCGCACCGTCACGGTGTTCCCGGACGTGAAGCCCTCCCACTGGGCCGCGGCTTACATCAATATGGCCGCCAAGGGCAGGCAGATCATCGCGGGCTATGCCGACGGCCTCTTCCATCCGGACCGCACGGTGACGGTGGGCCAGGCGGTGACCATCCTGCTGCGGATGCTGGACTACAAGGATGAGAACGTAGGCGGCGTGTGGCCGGACAGCTATATGGCGGTGGGCGCCACCATCGGCCTCACCGACGGCGTGGGCACCAACGGCAGCGCCGCCCTCACCCGGGGGCAGGCGGCGCGCCTGTTTTTGAACCTGCTGCGCTCCGACAAGCGGGAGGGCGGCAGCTATGTCTCCACCCTGGGCACCCCGGTGACCAACACCATGCTGGTCTCCGCCGCCGCCACCGGGCCTGACGGTCGGGACAACGCCCTGCAGACCGCCGACGGCGCGGTATATGCGCTGGCCTCCGGCAAGACCTCCAGCGGCATCCTCAACGGCCGCCGGGGCACGCTGGTGGTGGACAGCAATGGCAAGGCCATTACCTTTGTGCCGGAGGCCGCCGGCGTCAGCCGCACCATCACCCTGGCCTCCTGCACCGCCACCCAGATCATCGACAACAGCGGTGCGAAGTATGCGGTGACCAGCGGCACCAAGACCTACTACAACGGCGCGGAGACCACCTGGGGCAGCGCCTCCAGCTGGATCCACGGCGGCACCCAGGTGACGCTGTACCTCAACGCCGGCGGCAGCGTGGACTATATCTTCGTGGGCGGCGGCGGCAGCGCCGAGGCCGCTGTGGTGGTCTACGCGGACCACTCCGGCGCGGGCTTTGACTCCCTGGCCGGCGGCACGGGCTACAGCCTCTACAAAAACGGCGTGCCCGCCACCCTCACCGACATGCGCAAATACGACGTGGCGATCTACTCCGCCGCCAGCAACTCCATTCGGGTGTGCGACACCCGGGTGACGGTATACTACGAGAGCTGCGCGCCCAGCCCCAGGGAGCCGGAGACCATCACCGCCATGGGCCGCACCTTCGACGTGCTGCCCACCGCCATGAGCTCCCTGGCGGAGTTCAAGCCCGGCGACACCATCACGCTGCTGCTCACCGAGGGCGGACAGGTGGCCGGCGCCGTGGACGCCAGCGGTTCCGTCCGGGGCAACGCCGTGGGCATCGTCACCGACAGCGGCACCGTGCAGATGATCTGCGGCGGCACCACCCTGGAGGTCCAGGCCGCCGACGCCTCTGCGTACAGGGGCCAGGCGGTGCGCATCAGCTCCTCCAGGAGCGGCGTGAATCTGGCCCGGGTCGGCGGCGGCGCCTCCGGATCGCTGGATGTTTCCGCCCGGAAGCTGGGCGGCGTGTCCCTCAGCGAGGGCGTCCGGGTGTTCCGGGACGGCCAGAGCATCGCCCTTTCCGAGCTCTCCAGCGGCATCGTTCCCGCCAGCCAGATCCATTATGCCCGGCTGAACTGGGACGGCCAGGTGGACCTCATCGTCCTCACCGGCGCCACCACCGGCACGGTGTTCTACGGCCGCGCCACCATTACCACAGAGAGGGTCCAGGTGCCTGACGATCAGGGCCGGAAGCCCGGCGAGGAGGGCTATGAGCCCACCTACGCCTCCGGCGACACCATGCTCACCGTGGAGAACGGCGCGGGCAAGGTGGGTCCCTTCGCCTCCAATTACAGCGTCCGCACCGGCGACTATGTGGCTGTGACGCTGAACGCCAAGAAGGACGGCTTCTCCAGCGTCAAGCAGCTGACGAAGCTCGCCAGCGTGCCCAACAGCGCCTGGGTGGGTCAGGATACCGTCACCGTGGGCGGTCAGAGCTACTCCGTGGCGGCCACCGTGCCCTGCTACAACC
>CALWXI010000123.1 GCA_944385455.1 uncultured Oscillospiraceae bacterium
CGTCATGCCGTCCAGGCGCATGACGGAGCTGTACATGGAGCCCGAGGGCTGGTTATTCAGGTCCACCTCGATGCAGCCGCCCAGAACCATGCCCCAGTTCAGCGGGGTCCCGACCCAGCCCACGGAGAAATGGCTGGCCGTGATGTAGCCGCTTTGCAGGGTGAAGCTCCTGCAGGAAATGCTCTCCGCCACCTCCAGGCGCTCGACGCCCAGCACCACGTCGTCCAGCTGCACGCTCTTGCACGCCAGCGTGCCGCCGCCGCGGATGGTGACCTCTTTGCGCTGGGACTCGGTGATGGAGGTGCCGCCGCCGTAGATGATGTTGATGTTGCCGGCGCGGTTCTCCGTCCCCTCCTGGACCTCAAAGGTGAAGTCCGCCTCGGGGTTGCAGATCTGGATCTGATCCGCCTTCACGCCGTACTCGCTTTCCCCGTAGGTGCTCTGGATACCGCACAGGGTCATGGTGTAGTTGCCGTCATAGCTCCAGCCCTCGCCGGAGGAGGGCTCGTCAAAGGGGTACAGGGTCACGCCGATGTAGAACCCGGAATCCCGCGGGCCGTAGGGATCGTCGGCCAGGGCCGGCACTGCCAGGCAGCTCAGGCACAGCACCAGAGCCACCGCAAGGGATACGATGCGTTTTCTCATATTTCCAACTTCCTCTCTCATCTGATCCGCCTCCCCGCCGGGGAAGCGGCGGCACAGGCCTTTCGGGCGCCGCGCCGAAGCCGGGCGCCTCCGCTTCTCACCTCCCGGCCGCCCTGGCCTTCTATTGCCTGATTATATCACCAGGTTCCCATAAACAGCAATATGCATCCATGAATAATTTTCCAGTGAGATGGTAATATTTGAAGCGGCAAAGGGGGATCCCAGGGAGACCCTGTTCCGCAAGGCGGAGGTCCCGGACATCCCTGCCGCCAAGCTGCTTGAGGATTGAAGGAACCGGGCGGCGTCCCCGCCGCAGACAAACGACCCCGCCGCGCTCTCGCGCGGCGGGGCCGTTTCCCGCTTTGTTCATCCGGTATAGGGCCGGCCGATGGCGGTGCCGCCGTAGGTCTCGGCAAATTCGCCGTCCACCAGGAACCGCACCTCCGCCACCGCCTCCAGGGAGGCCAGGGACCGGCGCAGGGCGTCGATGGCATTGTAGAGCACGGTGCCCCGGGGAAGCCCCTCCAGCTGGGCGGCGGAGAGGTTCACATAGCATACGTCCTCCTCCAGCCAGGCCGAGAGCACCCGGAAGCCCTCCGGCATCACCGCGCCCAGCGCTCCCCCCTCCGGTCCGGCCTCCAGGGCCCGGACCACGGCCCCGGCCTGCGTGTCGCCCTCATAGAGCTCCAGCGTCCGCTCCTCCGGCTGGAGGGTGGCGGCGGCATCCGGGAAGTACAGCGTGGCCCGCACGGTGCTCACCACGTCTCCCACCGGGGAAAGCCGCACATCCCGGGCGGTGAGCACCTGCTTTTCCCGGTATGCCAGCTCCTGGCCCCGGACCGTGATCTGCACGGACACGATCTCCGGCAGCTGGGTCAGCGTCAGCGCCACCGCATAGTCCGCCAGTGTCAGCGCCACGCCGGAGAGGGCGGCGTAGGTCATGGTGAGATCCACCACCGCCCGGGTGCCCTGGAGCTCCAGGGACAAAAGCCGGGTCCCCGCCGGAATGGGGCTCTGGAGCGATTCGTCGGCCGGCCCCTGGAGCAGGGCCGTCATCAGACCCTCGGCCGTCTCCAGCGGCGTGCCGTCCTCCAGCCAGACATCCTCCGTGCGGTAGATATCCCCGCCGGCGGAGCGGCGCAGATCCCCTTCCAGGAAATAGAGCTTGTAGGCGCTGTCCTCCCGGCTCTCCATCATGGCGCTGCCGCAGATGCCGCACACCAGCGCCGCGCACAGCACGAGGCCCCACAGCCGCTTCATCCCGCTTCCTCCTCCCGGCAGGGCCAGCGCACCGTGAACCGGGACCCGCCCTGGGCCCGGTTCTCAGCCGTCACGGTGCCGCCCCGCTTGTTCACGGTGTCGCTGACGATGGAAAGGCCCAGGCCCGTGCCGCCGGCGGCCCGGGAGCGGGCTTTGTCCACCCGGTAAAATCGCTGGAAGATGCGGGGCAGATCCTCCTCCGGGATGCCCACGCCGTTGTCCTCCACGGACAGCACCACCTCGTCCCCCTCCCGGCGCAGCGACACCTGCACCGCGCCGCCGGGAGGCGTGTACTTCAGCGCGTTGTCCGTGAGGTTGTAGACCACCTGATGGATCTCGTCCCGGGTGGCCAGCACCCGGCACGCTCCGGAGGCGTCGTAGGTCAGGTCCACGTCCTTGTCCAGGGCCAGCAGGCTCATCATCCGCATCACCTGCTCCAGCACCGGCAGCACATCCACCACCACGGGCTTTTCCAGAAGGCCGCTGTCCAGCCGGGTCAGCCGCAGCAGGTCCTCGGTGATGCGGGAAAGGCGCTGGGCCTCCGCGCCGATATCCGCCACGAACTCCCGGGTGGTGGCCTGATCCATGCCCTCCGTCTGCAAAATGGAATCCGTCAGCAGCCGGATGGCCGCCAGCGGCGTTTTCAGCTCGTGGGAGGCATCGGAGACGAAGCGCCGCCGGATCTCCTCCGTGGTCTGAAGGCGGTCGGTGAGGCTGTTGAACTCCTGCCCCAGCTGGGCGATCTCGTCCCGCCCCCGGATCTCCATCCGGTGGCTGTACGCGCCCTGGCGCACCTGGCGGATGGCGGTGAGGAGCTCGCTGATCTTCCGGGTCAGCGCCGCGGAGAGCACGCCGCTGAGCACCAGCACCACCGCGCCGATGCCCACGCTCAGACGCAGGAGGTTGTCCTGCAGGCCGGTGAGCAGCGCGGCCTGTTCCGTGTCGTACTCGTAGGCGTACACCGCGCCGATGATCTGGTTGTGGTAGAGCACCGGCGAGGAAGCGTGGGAGCGGAAGGCGCCGTTATGGTAGGCGCAGGTAAAGGCGTCGTTGCCCAGCAGGGCCTGGACGATCTCCGTGTAGAACACATACTCTCCCTGGGCGCCGCCGGTCTCCCGGGTGTCATAGAGGACCAGGCCGTCGCTGTCCGTCACCAGCACCCGGGAAAGCCCCGTGTCCTCCGCCACCGCCATGGCCTCCCCCACGTTCTCCGGGTTCAGCTGCTCCAGTCCGGACAGGGAGTACACCATCACCGAGACGCCGGACTGGAGGTTGGCCTCCTTGGAGCGGAACACCAGATCCTCCGACACCAGCAGCGGATAGGTGTTGAGCAGCAGCAGCACCGCGGCGATGATCAGGATGTAGCTCAGCCCCACCCGGACCTTCAGGCTGCCGGGCAGCCAGTTCCTAAGCCTTGAAATAGTATCCCACTCCCCACTTGGTCATGATGTGGTCCGGCTCCGCCGGATTCTTTTCCAGCTTTTCCCGCAGGCGCCGGATGTGGACATCCACCGTCCGGTAATCCCCGGCATAGGAGTAGCCCCACACCACGTTCATCAGGTTTTCCCGGCTGTACACCCGCCGGGGATTGCGCATCAGCAGCTCGATGAGGTCGTACTCCTTGGCGGTGAGGTCCACGGTCCGCCCGTCCCGCACCGCCACCCGCTCCTCGGTGTTGAGGGTCAGATCTCCCGCCGTCAAAAGCGCGCCCCGGCTGCGCTGCACTCCGGCGGCCCGGCGCAGCAGCGCCCGGACCCGCGCCTTGAGCTCCAGGATGTTGAAGGGCTTGGTGAGATAATCATCCGCGCCGCACTCGAAGCCCATGAGCTTGTCCG
>CALWXI010000124.1 GCA_944385455.1 uncultured Oscillospiraceae bacterium
TGCGCGAGCAATTCGACGCCCTCCGGGACGGCGAGCTCCAGGAGGACAACGCGGGCCTTGCCTGGCAGCTGCGCAACCTGCAGGACCAGATCGTCATGGGCGGCGAGACCCTGTACACCGCTCTGGCGGCTATGGAGATCCAGGCCCGGAGCCTGGAGCGGCAGCTAGACGCCATGGACCGCACCGTGGAGGAGATGGAGCTGCGCCATGAGCTGGGACAGATCTCGGCCCTGCAGCTCCAGCAGACCAGGGCGGGGCGCACCAGCCTTGCCAGCGGACTGGAGACGCTGCGCATGAATCTGACCACCTACAAGCTGCAGCTGGAGCTGCTGCTGGGCGAGCCGCTCTCCGGGACCATCGCCCTGGACGGCGTGCCGGAAGTGACGGAGGAGCAGCTGGATGCCATGGACCTGGAACAGGATCTGGACCGGGCGCGGGAGAACAGCTACGAGCTCTATGCGGCGGAGCAGGACCTGGAGGATGCCCGGGAGACCTATCGGGACACCGGCGCCCAGTATGGATACCGGCCGGGAGATTCCAACTATACCGCCGCCCTGCATACCTGGCAGGCGGCGCAGTATACATATGAAGCGGCGAAGCAGGACTACGAGCTGCGCTTCCGCACGCTGTACGCCCAGGTGCGGGATTATGCCCAGGTCCTGGAGGCCGCCCGGACGGCGCTGGAAAGCCAGCGCGCCGCCTGCGAGGCCCAGGAGCTGAAGTTCCGGCAGGGCACCATTTCCCAAAACACCCTGCTGACGGCCCGGGACGACCTGGCCGCGGCGGAGGAGACGGTGGAGCAGGCAGAAGACAATCTCTTCACCGCATACAACAGCTATTGCTGGGCCGTGGAGCACGGCATCCTGAACTAAAGGGAGGATCAACGATGGATCATAAACGGATCGGGGCCCTGCTGGCTGCGGCGGCGCTGACACTTACCGCCTGCGGCGCCCAACCCGAGCCCCCGGAGGAAACGACGGCCGGCGGTGTGGCTGTGGAGGTGGAGACAGTCGTCCGGGACACCATGGCTGCCGAGAACCGGGTCTCCGGTTCGGTGGCCTCTGATGACGAAGCCACCGTTATGGTGGCGGCCTCCGCCAAGTGCACGGCTGTCTACGCCGAGGCGGGGGACGCGGTGTCCCAGGGGGATATCCTCTGCACGCTGGATCTGGGCAGCACCCTGGCATCCCGGGATGCCGCCCGCATCAGCTACGACGCGGCGGTGCAGAGCTATCAGGATCAAAAGGTCGTGCTGGACGAGCAGGTGAATCTCTGCGCCAAGACCGTGTCCGATCTGGAGGCCCTCCTGGCCATCGGAGCGGCTTCCCAGCTGGAGCTGGATCAGGCCCGGCTGCAGCTGCAGACCGCCCAGGCCACCCGCAACGCCACCCTGTCCCAGCTGGAGGCGGGGGTGGAATCGGCCAGGTCCGGTCTGGAGCAGCTGGAGACGGCGCTGGAGGATGTGGACGGCGCCGGCAACGTGGTGGCGCCCATGTCCGGGACCTTGGTGACCATGAACGCCGTGGAAAACGCCTTCGTCTCCAACACCATGCCTGTGGCGGTGATTCAGGGGGCGGATGCCATGAAGATCACCGTCTCCGTGGCGGAGACCCTGGTAGCCAAGATTGCCGCCGGAGATGAGGCGGAGGTGTATGTCAGCGCCGTGGATCAGCGGTTCACCGCTGTGGTGCGGTCCGTGGAACAGGCGGCGGGCCAGCAGACCCGGCTCTATACCGTGACGCTGGAGGTGCCGCCGGAGGCGGCAGGCCTGCGGTCTGGCATGTCCGCGGAGGTGACCTTCCGCACGGACGTGGTGCCGGATACCGTGGTGGTGCCATCCCAGGCGGTGCTCACCAGCGGCGGCGTCAACTATGTCTACATCGTGGAAAACGACACGGCCCGGTATGTGGAAGTCACCACGGGCCTGGCCGGCGACGGCGTGACGGAGATCGTCTCCGGCCTGGACGGCGGAGAAGCGCTGGTGACGGTGGGACAGTCCTATCTCGCTGACGGAGACGCGGTGCGGATCGTGGGCGGGGAGGCCTGAACGCCATGAGTACGGCAAAATTCTGCATCCGCCACAAGGTCTCCACCCTGCTGGCGGTGATCATGATCATCGTGTTCGGCGCTGTGTTCACCACCCGGCTGCAGATGGCCCTGCTGCCGGACATGGAGGTGCCCATGGCCGTGGTGATCTGCACGTACAGCGGCGCCACCCCCAGCGACATGGAGGAACTGGTGACCCGGCCTTTGGAGACGGCGGTGCTGTCCGTGGCGGGCGTGGACGGCGTGTCCTCCACCTCCTCCGACAGTGTCAGCCAGATCCAGATCACCTATGTGGAAGGCACGGATCTGGACATCGCTGCCACCAAGCTGCGGGAGCAGTTCGATATGCTTTCCCTTCCGGACGGAGCCAGCAAGCCCATCATCATGAACCTGAACGTCAGTGATCTGATGCCCACGGCTTTGGTGGCGCTGATGGGAGACGATCTCTCCGACCTTCAGGCTCTGGCGGAGGACACAGTGGTCCCCGCGCTGGAGCGCATCGACGGCGTGGCCTCCGTGGAGCTTTACGGCGGTACGGAGCAGCAGATCGCTGTGCGGGTGGACCCGGCTCGGGCGTCCGCCCTGGGGCTTTCCAACAGCTATGTCGCCCAGCTGCTGGCGGCAGAGAACCTGCTTTACCCCGGCGGTGAGCTGCATAACGGGACCAAAAGCCTCACCGTGACCACCGACGCCAAGTTCCAGACGGTGGAGGATGTGGCCTCCATGCTGGTGACGCTGCCCACAGGCGGCACCATCCGGCTGGACGAGGTGGCCGACGTATCCCTGGAGACAGAGGAATCCGACACTGTGGCCCGTATGGACGGCGCCGCCTGTGTGCTGCTCCAGGCCTTCAAGCAGTCCGGCGCCAACGAGCGTGCCGCCGCTCTGGCGGTGGAGGAGCGAATGGCGGAGCTGGCGGCGGAAAACCGCGCCGTGCAGTACAGTATCCCCTATGTGGCCTCGGAGTATATCGACCTTTCCGTGGACGCGGCGCTGCAGAATATCCTCCTGGGCGTGGGACTGGCGGCCATCGTGGTGTTTCTGTTCCTGCGCCGCTGGGGGGCCACCATGGCCATCGCCATCTCCATGCCGGTGTGTATCCTGACGGTGTTCGTGCTGATGAACGTGTTCGATCTGACGCTGAACATGATGAGTCTGGGCGGCATCGCCATGGGCGTGGGCATGATCGTGGACAACTCCATTGTGGTACTGGAGAATATCTACCGCTTTGCCGCCGACGGTCATGACCGCATGAGCGCCTGTGTGGAGGGCACCCGGGAGGTCACATCGTCGGTGATGGCGTCCACCCTCACCACTGTGGCGGTATTCCTCCCCCTGGGCCTTACCTCCGGCATTGCCGGAATGATGTTCCGCGATTTCTGCCTGACCATTGCGTTTTTGATCCTGTCGTCTCTGGTCATTGCCCTGACGCTGGTGCCGCTCCTGTGCTACATGATGCTGGATGAGGAGAAGGTCCGCCGGGAGCGGGCCCGCCGTGCCGCCCGTCAGGCATCCGGAGGGCTCGCCGCGTGGTGGGCGGAGCGCGTGCGCCGGCTGAACGCCTGGTACATGCGCACGCTGGAATATTTTATCACCCATCTGAAAACCGGCATGCTGGTATCGGTGGGGCTGGTAGCGGTGTTTGCCCTCAGCTGCCTTTCCACCAATATGGTGCTGATCCCCGAGATGGACCAGGGACAGGTGTCCGTTACCGTCAGCATGCCGGTGGGCTCCAGTGTGGAGGAGATCACCGCCGTGGCCGATGAGGTCGCCGCCATTGCCCAGGAGCAGGTCCCGGAGCTGGAGAGCCTCTACTATCTGGCCCAGGGCGGCTCCGGCGGTTCCATGATGGGCGGCAGCGGCTCGGTGACCGTGGGACTGATGCTGGTGGACAATAGCGCGCGGGACCGCACCTCCTCCCAGGTGGCGGACGATCTGCGGGAGCAGCTGCGGGATGTGGCGGGCTGCGAGATCACCGTTGCCGCTTCGGACATGACCGCCATGATGAGCGGCAGTGACATCAGCGTCAACATCACCGGTGACGACTATGCCACCCTGGCCCTCATCGCTCAGGATCTGACACGGGAGATTGCGGCCCTGGAGGACGCCGTGGACGTGACATCCTCCCTGGCGGAGCAGGTGCCGCAGGTGGAGGTCACCATGAACCGCCAGACTGCCGCGCAGTATGGCCTCACCGCCGCCTCCGTGGGCGCCGCCGTCCGCGCTGAGCTGACCGGCACCACCGCCACTGCCGTTACCATCGACAACAAGGAGCTGGATGTGGTGGTGAAGGGCGACGGCGCGGCCTCCGTCAGCCTGGATGCACTGCGGTCCATGCCTGTGGCCACCGCCATGGGCGGCTATGTGCCGCTGTCTGCCGTGGCGCAGGTGGAGATCGTCCAGGCGCCCCAGAGCATCCAGCGGGTGGACCAGAGCCGTCAGGTCAGCATTACCGGCGACACCATCAGCGGGAATACCACCGATATGACCGCGCGGATCAACGCCATCCTGGATGCCTATCCCATGCCCCAGGGCTATACCGCTGAGACGGCGGGCGCCTACGAGGACATGATGGACAGCTTCGGAGATCTGCTGCTGGCGCTGCTGGTGGCGATGGGACTGGTGTACTTTGTGCTGGCAGCCCAGTTCGAATCCTTCCTGCTGCCGGTGATGATCATGATGATCCTGCCGGTGGCCTTTACCGGAGCGCTGTTTGCCCTGCCTCTGACGGGCCGGGATCTGTCCATGATCTCCCTGGTGGCCCTCATTATGCTGGCAGGTACTGTGGTCAACAGCGCCATCATTCTGGTGGACTACATCCGCATCCGCCGTGAACGGGGAGAGAGCCGGGAGGAGGCCATTTTGAAGGCCTGTCCCCTGCGTATCCGCCCTGTGCTGATGACCACGCTCACCACCATTCTTGCCATGGTGCCCATGGCCCTGGGAACAGGCGATACCAACGAGATGATGAGCGACATGGGCGTTACCATGATGAGCGGCATGATCATCTCCACAGTGGTGACGCTGCTGCTGACGCCGGTATATTACTCCGTTCTGGACCAATGCCGCCTGCGCCTGCGGCGGAAAAAGCCCGCCGGAGACGCGGTGCTGCAGCGCTGAATATGAAAAAACCGGACCTTCCCATGGGAAGGTCCGGCTTTTTGCGATTGGGTTTCGCTCAAGGCTGCCGGTCCCGCAGCTGCTCTTGTTCGGTGATGGAGAGCTGGTTGCCCGCCAGATGAATGCGCATGGCCTCCGAGGCCCCCTCGGGGTCGCGGCGGTCGATGGCGTCCACGATCTGCCGGTGGGTGCGGATGGTCTCTTCGTAGATGCGCTCGTCGTTGAGACGGCCGAACAGCTGCACGGAGTAGGTGATCACCGGAAGCAGCTTCGGCACCACTCGGTTCTGGGTGCACCGGGCGATGCGTACGTGAAGGGCTTCGTCCCGGTGCAGATGATTCTCTCCCGCCTGGATCAGAGCCTCGATCTCCGCGCACAGTGTCCGCAGCTCCGCCACGTCCTCAGGCGTCGCGTGCCGGGCCGCCAGAGAGGCCACCCAGGGCTCCATATTCAGCCGGATATCCAGCAGCTCGTGGGCCAGGCGCAGCTGGTCGGGCATATAGGCAAAGCCCAGGGGATCGTGGATCACTCCGGTCTGCTGCGCCACAAAGGTGCCCCGGCCCCGGCGGATCTCCAGCACGTTCCGGGCCACCAGCAGCTTCACCGCCTCCCGCACCGTACCCCGGCCTACGTTCAGCTGCTGGGCCAGGTCAAACTCATTGGGCAGCTTCTCGCCATGGCGCAGCTGGCGCTCGATGATCAGCTGGCTGATCTGTTCCGCCGCCTGCTCCGCCAGAGGGAGCTCCCGGTCCTTTACCGTTTCAAACATTGTCTCCGCCATGTCTGCTCTCCTTAACAATGCGCCCGTTTTTATCCCGGGCGGGTCGGACATCCCACGTGTGTCGTGGGATCTGTTTTCTTTCATTTATACCTGATTCACGCAGGCGTTGTCAACGGATTGACAACCTCTTAACAAGGAAAACGATTGGCCTTCGGCGAGTTTGGGAGACTACACAGATTTCTTACGCAACATTTGTTCAATAGTGCGTATGGTAATTTCCGTAAACAGAGACTATAATCAAGACATAAGACGTGTGACGACTGGAGGCGGTTCCCGGAAGCCGCCGGCGGCACGGATCTGAGACTATTTTAATGAAAAGGGGAAATTTGTCATGAAAGCCATCAAGTTTGCCGAACCCTGGAACGTTGCCTGCGTCGATCAGCCCATGCCCGAGCCCAAGGAGGGCGAGGCTCTGATCAAGATCCACTGCGCCGCCGTCTGCGGCAGCGACATCGGTGCCTTCCGCGGCACCAACGGCCTGGTCAGCTATCCCCGTGTCATCGGCCACGAGCTCAGCGGCGAGATTGTCAGCATCCCCTCTGATCCCGCGCAGAATCCCAAGGGCTTCAAGGTGGGCGACCGCGTGGCCGTGGACCCCTACATTTACTGCGGCCACTGCTATGCCTGTTCCATCGGCCGCACCAACTGCTGCACCAGCCTGAAGGTTCTGGGCGTCCACGTGGACGGCGGCATGTGCGAGTATTTCTGCCACCCCGCCAAGCTGCTGGTGGCCCTGCCCGAGGGCATGAGCTATGAGATGGGCGCTCTGGCCGAGCCCCTGACCATTGCCCTGCACGGCATTCACCGCGGCGGCCTGAAGGCCGGCGAGTATGTGGCCATCCTGGGCGCCGGCCCCATCGGCCTGTATGCCGGCATGGCCGCCGAGGCCTACGGTGCGCACGCCATCATCATCGACATCGTCCAGGAGCGTCTGGATTTCGCCAAGCGGATGGGCATCGAGCATACCATCAACAGCAAGGAAGTCAATGCCGTGGAGAAGGTCATGGAGATCACCGGCGAGGGTGCCCAGCTGGTCATGGAGTGCTCCGGCGCCAACGTGCTGATCCGTCAGAGCCTGGATATGGTCTGCCACGCCGGCCGCATCACCTTCACCGGCTGGCCCAAGCAGGAGACCAGCCTCCCCACCGACATGGTCACCCGCAAGGAGATCGATATCCGCGGTGCCCGTACCAGCGCCGGCGAGTTCGAGGAGGCCCTGGAGCTGCTGCACACCGGCAGGGTCAAGCTGATGGACACCGTTACCAAGATCATCCCCATGGAGGAAGCGCCTGCCACCATCATCGACAACGAGAAGAACCCCGGCGACTACATCAAGGTCATCGTCAAGGTCGCCGACTGATGTCCCTCTTCACCACTGTTCTGCGGCCTGCCCTGGAAGGGGCAGGCCGCGCCGTGGGTCC
>CALWXI010000125.1 GCA_944385455.1 uncultured Oscillospiraceae bacterium
GGGAGGGCCGGGCGCGCGTCCGGGTGAACATCCCCGGGGCGTTCATGGTATATAATACCCTGGATGTGCTGGGGGCGGCCCTGGCGCTGGGGATCCCCCTGGAAAAGAGCGCCCAGGCCCTGGCCAAGGTGCCCCATGTGAAGGGCCGGGTGGAGGTGGTGCCCACCCCGGGCAAGGATTACACCATCCTCATCGACTACGCCCACAGCCCCGGCGGGCTGGAGAACGTCCTCACCACGGTGAAGGGCTTTGCCAGGGGCCGCACGGTGGCCCTGTTCGGCTGCGGCGGCGACCGGGACCGGACCAAGCGGCCCAAGATGGGGGCCATCGCCGCCCGCATCGCGGACTTTGTGGTGGTGACCTCCGACAATCCCCGGACGGAGGACCCGTCGGCCATCATCGCCGACATCCTGCCGGGGCTTGCGGGCACCGACACCCCCCACGCGGTCATCGAGGACCGGGTGGAGGCCATCCACTACTGCATGGACCACGCCCGGCCGGGGGACGTCATCGTCCTGTGCGGCAAGGGCCACGAGACGTACCAGGAGATCAACCACGTCAAGCACCACATGGATGAGCGGGAGATCGTGGCGGAATACCTGGCGGGATAACGACGCGGACGAGAGGGAGAGCGCATGAACATTACGATGGGGATCACGGCGGGACTCAGCTTTCTGCTGACGCTGCTGATCGGGAAATTTCTGATACCGGAGCTGCGCAAGCTCAAGGCGGGCCAGGAGATCCGGCGGGACGGACCCACCTGGCACGCCGGCAAGGCCGGCACGCCCACCATGGGCGGCATCATGTTCATTCTGGGCAGCGGCGTGGCGGTGTTCGCCATGGGCTGGGAGCTGATGCTCCGGGGGGTGTTCGTCCACCTGTACGTGTACCTCTTTGCCCTGATCTTCGGTCTGGTGGGCTTCGTGGACGATTACCGCAAGGTCCGCCAGCACCAGAACGAGGGCCTCACCGCCAAGCAGAAATTTGTGCTGCAGCTGGCGGCGGCGGTGGTGTTTTTGTGCCTGATGCGCTATGAGGGCATTTTGAGCAACCGCCTGCGCATCCCCTTCGTGGATGCGGCGGTGACGGTGAACTGGGTGGTGTACCTGATCTTCGCCGCCTTCGTCATCGTCGGCTGCGTCAACGCGGTGAACCTCACCGACGGCGTGGACGGCCTGGCCACCGGCGTGACGTTTGTGGTGATGGTGTTCTTCGCCGCGGCCGCGGCGGTATACGCCGCGGCGGGGCAGGCGCTGTTCCCCGCCGCTCTGGCGGGAGGGCTGGCCGCCTTCTTCGTCTATAACCACCACCCGGCCAAGACCTGCATGGGGGACACCGGCAGCCTCTTTCTGGGCGGCGCCGTGGCGGCCATGGCCTTTGCCATGGATATGCCCCTCATTTTGATCCCCGTGGGCGTCATCTACATCGCCGAGACCATGTCGGACATCATCCAGGTGGGCTACTTCAAGGCCACCCACGGCAAGCGCTTTTTCAAAATGGCCCCGCTGCACCACCATCTGGAGCTGTCCGGCTGGAGCGAGGGCAAGCTGGTGGCGGTGTTCTCCGCCGTCACGCTCATCGGGTGCGCCCTGGCCTGGGCGGGCATCGCCGCCTGGTACTGAGGGCGCTTTGCAGACATCATCGGAAAGGAGGGAAGCGCCGTGATCCAGCAGCGCACGCGCACGGCCCGGAGCACTGTGCCCCGGAGCGCGCCGTTCCGGGATACCCGGCGGAGCGCGCCCCGGCCCGCGCTGACCCGGGAAGAGGCCCTGGCCCGGCAGCAGCGGCAGCAGCGGCTGCGGGAAAAGGAGCAGGAGAGCCGGGAGCTGGCCAAAGGTCCCATGGACCTGCCGTTCTGCCTGCTGGTGATTTTGCTCACGGGCATCGGCCTTGTGATGCTGCTCTCGGCCAGCTTCCCCTCCGCCTACTATGTCAACAGCGACCCCACCCACTATTTCGTCCGCCAGGCCATTTTTGCCGCGGCGGGCCTGGCCGCCATGGGGGTCATCAGCTTTTTCAACTATCAGACCCTGCGGCCCCTGGCAAAGCCCCTTTTGTACACGGCCATCTTCCTGCTGGTGCTGGTGGTGATCCCGGGGAACCCCCTGGCCGTTACCCGGAACAACGCCACCCGGTGGCTGGGCGTGGGCGAACTCTTTACCTTCCAGCCCTCGGAGATCGCCAAGATGGCGGTGGTGATCTATTTCTCCCACACCATCTCCAAGAAAAAGGATAAGATGCACACCACCCGCTACGGCATCGTGCCGTATCTCACCATCCTGGGGGTCATCTCCGTGCTGATGCTGCTGGAGCCCCACCTCTCCGGCACGGTGCTGATCCTCAGCGCCGGGGCGGTTTTGATGCTGGTGGGCGGCATCGACCTTCGCTGGGTCATCGCCGCCGTGGCGGGTGCCGGCGCGGTGGCGTCGCTGATGCTCACCGGCGTCATCTCCTACGGCCAGTCCCGCATCGCCATGTGGCACGACCCCTGGCTGGACGCCCAGGGCGACGGCTACCAGCTGGTCCAGAGCCTCATTTCCATCGGCTCCGGCGGCCTTTTGGGCGTGGGCCTGGGCAAGAGCCGGCAGAAGTACCTGTATCTGCCGGAGGAGCACAACGACTTCATCTTTGCCATCGTCTGTGAGGAGCTGGGCCTCATCGGCGCCACCATCATCATGCTGCTGTTTGTGGCGCTGATCCTGCGGGGGTACTGGATCGCCCTCCACGCCCGGGACCGCTTCGGCAGCCTCCTGGTGGTGGGCATCACCACCCTCATCGCCATGCAGACCTTCCTGAACATCGGCGTGGTGACGGGCCTGCTGCCCACCACCGGCATCTCTCGGCCGTCTTTCAGCTACGGCGGCACGGCCCTTTCCATCCAGCTGGCGGAGATGGGCGTGGTGCTGTCGGTGTCCAGGCAGATGAAGCCCACCAAATCCGGCTAGGAGGGCGGCTATGGGAACGTTGAAACGCGTGATCTTTACCTGCGGGGGCACGGCGGGACATGTGAACCCGGCCATCGCCGTGGCCCAGCGCATCCATCAGGAGTTCCCGGAGGCGGAGTTCCTCTTCGTGGGAGCGGACCGGGGGCTGGAGAAGGATCTGATCCCCCAGGCGGGATATCCCTTCCGCACGGTGCACATCTCCAGCTTCCACCGGTCCGTCAGGCCCCGGGAGATCCGGCACAACGTGATCTCCGTGTGCAATCTTCTCCGGGCGCCGGGGGAGGCCCGGGCCATTTTGCGGCAGTTCCGGCCGGACATCGTCATCGGCACCGGCGGCTATGCCAGCTTTCCCATGGTGAAGGCGGCGGCGAAAGGCGGCATCCCCACGGCGGTGCATGAGTCCAACATGGTGCCCGGCCTCACCACGCGGATGCTGGAGCCTTACGCCGGACGGATCCTGGTGGGCTTTGAGGCCTGCCGGCAGTACTACCGCCATCCCGAGAAGGTGACGGTCACCGGCACCCCGGTGCGCTCGGACTTCTTCGACCTGACGCGGGAGGAGGCCAAGCGAAAGCTGGGGGTGGACGACGGGCGTCCGCTGGTGGTGTCCTTCTGGGGCTCTCTGGGGGCCTCGGGGATGAACCGGCAGATGGCGGGCTTCCTGGCCCTGGAGGCGTCCCATGAGCCCTTCCACCATATCCACGCCGCGGGCAAGGCCGGCTATCCCATGATGCGGCAGCTTCTGGAGGAGCAGGGGGTGGACCTTGGGGCGCACCCCGCCCTGGACCTGCGGGAATACATCTACGACATGGCGGAGGTGATGCGGGCGGCGGACCTGGTGATCTGCCGGGCCGGGGCCTCCACCATCAGCGAGCTGACGGCTCTGGGGGTCCCGGCGCTGATGGTGCCCTCCCCCTATGTCACCAACAACCACCAGGAGAAAAACGCCCGGGTGCTGGAACAGGCGGGGGGCGCGGCGGTGCTGCTGGAGCAGGACGCCGGCGCCCAGGCCCTCTTCCAGACGGCCTGCGGCATCCTCCACGACCCGGACCGCCGCCGGGCCATGGCCGAGGCCATGGCCGCTCTGGGCGTCCGGGACGCCACGGAGCGGATCCTGCGGGCGGTGCGGGAACTGACGGAGTAACCCCCCTCCCCGCCGGACCATAGGATGGTGCGGGATACCATCTTTGGTACGGAGGGGAACGGATATGAGTGTGCTATTGATCGGCGGCGGCAGATGCCTGGAGGGAGAAGTGCCCATCCAGGGAGCGAAGAACAGCGTGCTGCCCATCCTGGCGGCCACCATCCTGGCCCGGGGAATGGTGGAGGTGCGGGGCTGTCCCCGTCTGCGGGACGTGGAAGCCTCGGTGCGGATCCTCCGCGCCCTGGGCTGCAGGGCGGACTGGGAGGGGGATACGCTGGCGGTGGATACTGCCGGCATGGACGGCTGCGCCGTCTCCGACGCCCTGATGCGGGAAATGCGCTCGTCGGCCATCTTCCTGGGAGCCATCCTGGCCCGGTGCGGCCGGGCGGAGCTGAGCTACCCCGGGGGCTGCGAGCTGGGGCCCCGGCCCATCGATCTGCATCTGGCGGGGCTGCGGCAGCTGGGAGCGGAGATCGATGAGTCCGGCGGCATGCTGCACTGCGCCGCCCCCAGGCTGGAGGGGCGGGAGATCGTGCTGAGCCTCCCCTCGGTGGGCGCCACGGAGAACCAGATGCTGGCGGCCTGCGGCGCGGCGGGGCGGACGGTGATCTCCAACGCCGCCCGGGAGCCGGAGATCGTGGACCTCCAGTGCTTTTTGAACCGCTGCGGGGCGCAGGTGTCCGGCGCGGGGGGCTCCGCCGTGACGGTGGAGGGCGGCGGGATGCTGCATGGATGTACTTACACCGTGATGCCGGACCGGATCGTGGCCGCCACGTACCTGTGCGCGGCGGCGTCCGCGGGGGGCGCGGTCTTTCTCCGGGGCGCCCGGGAGGACCACCTGGCCACCGTCACCGCCGTGCTGCGGGAGGCGGGGTGCGAGGTGCGGCCGGACGCGGCGGGGATCTTCTGCCGGTGCGCCGGCCCCCTTTCGGCGGTGCGCCCCGTGCGCACGGCGCCGTATCCCGGCTTTCCCACCGACGCCCAGGCCATCCTGATGGCGGCTCTGCTGAAGAGCCGGGGGGCCACGGTGTTTGAAGAGAACATGTTTGAAAACCGCTACCGCCATGTGGATGAGCTGACGCGCATGGGCGCCCGGGTGCGGGTGTCCGGGCGGACGGCGGTGGTCAGCGGCGTGGAACGGCTCCGGGGCGCTCCGGTGCGCTGCACCGACCTGCGGGGCGGGGCGGCGCTGTGTGTGGCGGGCCTGGGGGCGGAGGGCGTCACCCGGGTGGGAGAGGTCTTCCACATCGACCGGGGCTATCAGGACCTGGCCGGGGACCTGACGGCCCTGGGGGCGGACATCCGCCGGGAAGAAGAGAACGACTAGGAGAACCAGTATGGCAAGACGCAGAAAATCCAACCGGCGGCGCAGGGGAAGCTTCGGCTTCCTCTACAAGCTGTTGTCCATGCTGGTGATCTGCGGCGCCATCGTGGCGGCGCTGACGCTGTTTTTCCGGGTGGACACCATCCTGGTGGTGGGCGC
>CALWXI010000126.1 GCA_944385455.1 uncultured Oscillospiraceae bacterium
CCCGGGTGCGGTGGCGGTCGTCCTTCACCATGCCGAACACCGGCACCGACACCCCCGCCTCCTCCACCGCCGCCCGGGCCACGGCGGCGTGAGCGGCGCCGCCGTCAATGAGGAACACGTCCGGCAGCGGCAGGAACTTCCCGTCTCCCTCCGCTGCCCGCTTGAGCCGGCGCCGCAGCACCTCACCCATGGAGGCGTAGTCGTCAGGGTGGCCCTCCAGTCCCTGGATGCGGAAGCGCCGGTAGGCGGACTTCAGCGGCCGGACGCCGCTGTAAACCACCATGGACGCCACGATGTCGCTTTTCCCCGTGTTGGAGATATCGAAGGACTCCATCCGCTGCGGGGGAGCGGGCAGATCCAGCATCTTCCCCAGCACTTCCAAAGTGTGGGCGGTGCGCTCGGCCTCGCTGGTGGCCCGCTCCGCCTCCTCCCGGGCGTTGCGCTGGGCCATCTCCCGCAGCTCCGCCTTCTCACCCCGCTGAGGGACGTGGACCCACACCCGCCGCCCGGCCCGCTGGGTCAGGGCCTGGGAGAGGTCCTCACAAAAATCCTCCGTCGCCTGGGGCAGCAGGATCTCGTGGGGCAGGACCGCCCGGGGCAGGTAGTACTGGGCCGTGAGAGCCGAGAGCATCTCCGCCTCACTTTCCTCCATGGGGGCGGTAAACAGCGACGTCTCCCGGCCCGTCAGGTCGCCCTTTTCCATGTGCAGCACCGCGTAGCAGCACTTCCCCGCTCCCCGGTAGAGGCCCCAGATATCCGTGTCGGCACACAGCCCGGCGATGACCGTCTGCTTTTTGGACAGGGCCCGGATGGCGGCGATGCGGTCCCGCAGCTGGGCCGCCTGCTCGAAGTGCAGCGCCTCCGCCTCCGCCTCCATCTCCCCGGTCATCTCCCGCAGCAGCTGGCCGGACCGGCCCTCCAGCAGCGACACCGCCTGCCGGATCCGCCGCTGGTACTCCTCCGCGGTCATCTCCGGGCGGCAGAAGCCGTCGCAGCGGCCCATATGAAAATTCAGGCAGGGCCGCTCCGCCCCGATGTCCCGTGGGAAGCGGCGGCCGCAGGTGGGCAGGCGCAGGGCCGCGCACACGGCGTCCACAGCCTGCCGGGTCTCAAAGCGTCCGCCGAAGGGGCCGAAGTACCTCGCCCCGTCATTGGCCATCCGGCTCACCAGGGAGAACCGGGGATACGCCCCCGCCGACAGCCGCACGAAGGGGTACCCCTTGTCATCCTTGAGGAGGATGTTGTACTTGGGACTGTGGCGCTTGATGAGGGAATTTTCCAGCACCAGCGCCTCGAACTCACTGGAGACGAAGATGGTATCGAACCGGTCCACCTGAGAGACCATCTGCCGTGTCTTGACGGTGTGGGCGGCGCTGTCCTGAAAATACTGACTCACCCGGTTTTTCAGCTTTTTGGCCTTGCCCACATAGATCACGGTGCCGCTTTTGTCCATCATCAGATACACCCCCGGGACCAGGGGCAGATCATTGGCCTTTTCCCGCAGCTCTTCCTTTGTCATATCCACACCTCCCCGGGCCTCACAGGCCCGCGATGTTCCGGATCACGCCCCACGCCAGCAGCGCCGCCGCCAAAGCAAGGCTCACCCGCCGGTCCCAGCATCCCCGGCGCGCCCGATGCCATGCCAGCCATCCCAGCACCGGCAGCGCCACGGCCAGACCCCAGTTGTAGTGCCAGGCCTCCCAAAAGCGGCCGTGGAGCACCGCCAGACAGAAGTCCGTCACTCCGCACCCCGGACACCGCAGCCCCGTCACCGCCCGGAAAGGGCAGGGGATGCGCAGGCCCAGGGGGATCAGCACATAGCCATAAAGCAGGCCGGCGCAGATCCACGCCGCGCCGGCCCTGTACAGTCCCTTGTTACCGGACCGCATACTCGTTGAGATTGGATTGCAGCAGTGCGAAGGAAATGATCCCAAATCCCAGCAGGCCCAGCAGCAGATACAAGATCCCCAAGTATCCGCCGCCGCCCCGCAGGCGATCCATGGCGTCACCGCACTTGTAGAGCCAGTAGAGGCCGTAGATACCGCAGGTGACAATGCTCAGCAGAAGCACCATGCCGCCGGAGGCGTCCACACGGCCGATGATGGTGTTCACGTCCTCCGCCAGGCAGTACATCCAGTACATGCTGTAAAGGCCGCAGGTGATGAGACTGAGCACGATACAAAGCGCAATGCTTTTGCGTTCAACCATCGTCTTCTTCCGGCGCCCCAAGAGCGCCTCTCCTTTTCTCTCTTTCGGACCGAGGTCCGCTTTTGATACCAGTATAGCATGCCCCGCATGTCCGGCGCAACCATAAGACGGAAAACGGCGATCCCGCCGCAGGCAGGACCGCCGGATGCGCATGAGTGCGCTTATTCACCGAAGTTGTCGTTGACCAGCTCCACCAGAGCGCTCACGGCCTCCTTCTCATCGGAGCCGTCGGCGATCAGGGTGATGGTGGTGCCCTTCACGATGCCCAGGGACAGCACACCCAGCAGGCTCTTGGCATTGACGCGGCGGTCTTCCTTCTCGACCCAGATGCCGCTCTTGAATTCATTGGCTTTCTGGATGAAGAACGTAGCGGGTCTGGCGTGCAGGCCGACCTCATTATTCACGGTGATCTCCTGAGTATACATGATACAGCTCTCCTTTTCCATATCAAGTTAAACTAAAAAAAGCATTGCATCAGCAATGTACTACTGCTACCATCATAACTGGTTTTTTCCCGCTCGTCAACGGTGTTTTTCACAAACATTTCATAAAAAGGGGTTGTCCGGAATTTTGCTTTTGGTAGTTTACACCACTTTTCCAGGCGGTTATACGGAAAAGTCCGGTTTTTTTGCAAAAGTGAAAAAACCGCCGCTTTCGCGGCGGTTTTAAGGACCGGAAATCAATAATTGGCGGCCTTGATCTGGAAATAGGCCTGAGGATGGGCGCACACAGGGCACACCGCCGGAGCGCTCTCAGCCAGCTCCACGTGGCCGCAGTTGCGGCAGAACCACATGACCTTTTCGCCCTTGCGGAAAACCTCGCCCTTCTTCAGGTTGTCCAGCAGCTTCAGATAACGCTCTTCGTGGGTCTTTTCGATCTTGGCCACGCCCTCGAACTGGGCAGCCAGAGCCAGGAAGCCCTCCTCCTCGGCGGTGCGGGCCATCTCGGCATACATCTTGGTCCACTCCTCGTTCTCGCCGGCAGCGGCAGCCGCCAGGTTCTCCTCGGTGGTCCCGATGCCGCTGAGGGCCTTGAACCACAGCTTGGCGTGCTCCTTCTCATTGAGCGCCGTCTCCTGGAAGATGGCTGCGATCTGCTCATAGCCGTCCTTCTTGGCCTTGCTGGCAAAATAGTCGTACTTGTTGCGGGCCTGGGACTCCCCCGCAAACGCGATCCACAGATTGGCCTCCGTCTTGCTCCCCTTCAGTTCCATGTGATTTAAGCTCCTTTCAAATGTTCTGACTCTTTCCCGCATGCGGGACAAATACCGTTGAAAATCAGGCTGTGGCTCTCCACCTGCCAGCCGTCCCGGGCGGCCTGGATATCCAGACCGCCGTCATAGGCCATCTCCGCGTCCGCCACACAGCCGCAGCGCATGCACCGCAGATGGGTGTGCGGCCGAAGCTGCGCATCAAAGCGCGCCACAGGCCCGTCAAGCTCCACCAGCAGTCCTTCCTCCGCCAGGAGATGAAGATTGCGGTATACCGTCCCCAGACTGAGTCTGGGCATCTGCGCGCGCAGCTCCTCATACACCATCTGGGCGGTGGGATGGACCTGGGAGGCGCGGACCGCCTGATAGATCCGCTCCCGCTGACGGGAAAACCGGCGTTCTCCCATAGGCCTCTCCTTAATAGTAATAATTATTTTTATTGTTATTATAGCATAAAGAGATCAAAATGCAAGACCATTTTTGAAAAAGGAAAAATTTTTTTGGATATCCTGCGCCGCGGGACGCACACTACCCATTGGGTATCGCACATGTCCCCGCAAAGGAGGATGGAACTTGAAACGAAGCGTGACACTCTTGCTGGCCGCGCTGCTGTCGGTGTCTCTGCTCACCGCCTGCGGACGGGACGACAAGCGGGAGGACACCACAAATGATGCCGTCACCGACGGTATGGAGGATCTGAAGGACGACGTTCAGGACGGCGTGCACGACGTGGAGGACGCCATCACCGACGGGACCGAGGACGCCAAGGACGCCCTCACCGGCGGTGATGACGGCACCAGGAACGACGTGACCGACGGCACCCAGGACGGTCTCACCGGAAACACCGACACCCAGAACGGTACCGCGGACACTCGCCAGACCCATGAGGACGAAGCCCTGCTCAAGGGCGCGTCTTATGAACAGATGCTGCGCAATGCCCGCGTCCACGACACAGACGGCGATCTGACGGACCGCGAAAATACCGTGACCCCCGGCATCGCCAACTGACCCCGCCTCCCGCGGACTCCGGCCGCATCCGGACTCCGCGGGAGGTTTCCTGTTCCCTTTCTCCGCCGTTTCCGGTATAATGGCAGCAACGACACACAGCGAGGTGCAGCCATGACCGAGATGTTCCCCATGCGGGTCATCGCCCGCGTCCACAGCGATTTTTCCTCCAAGTTCGGCATTCCCCGGCAAAGCGGCCTGGTGAACGCCCTGGAAGCCACGGTGGTTTTTGAACCCGCCTACCGCAATTCCGATGCTCTGCGGGGGCTGGAGGATTTTTCCCATTTGTGGCTGGTATGGGTTTTTGACCAGGCGGTGCGGGAGACCTGGTCTCCCACGGTGCGTCCGCCCCGGCTGGGGGGCAACGCCCGGATGGGGGTGTTTGCCACCCGCTCTCCCTTCCGTCCCAACCCCATCGCCCTGTCCGCCGTGGGGCTGGCCGGTATCGACTATCCAGCGGATCTGGGACCGGTGCTGCGCATCCGGGGCGCGGACCTGATGGACGGCACTCCCATCCTGGATATCAAGCCCTACATCCCCTATGCCGACTGCATTCCCCAGGCCCGGGGCGGTTTCGCCGCCGACCCCGCCGGAGCGAAGCTGACAGTCCGCATCCCACCGGAACTGGCGGGAGCCTTTCCCCCGGAACGGCTGGAGGCATTGCGGGGAGTGTTGGCCCAGGACCCCCGCCCCCAGTATCAGCATAACCCGGAGCGGGTATACGGGTTCGCTTTCGCCGGTTACGAGATCCGTTTTCGGGTGGAGGGAGATACCTTGACGGTAGTGGAGCTCCGGGCTGCGGAAGAAGCTCCCTGACAGCCGATCCCCATATCTCTACCTCCTTGGTGGATATCCCCATGATATCAGACAGGACCGCCGGGCACCACCGCTTTTATATTCCATTTCCGCAACAAGAGGTGACATCCCCCAAAAATCCGGGGGGACAGCCGGCCTGCGGCGGCAGAAAAAGGTCCCTGCCCGAATGGGCAGGGACCTTTTTCATATGGCTTCTTACTTCGCAGCCTTGGCGGCCCGGATGGCCTCCGTCAGCATCGGGGTGACCTTGAACAGGTCGCCGCAGATGCCGTAGT
>CALWXI010000127.1 GCA_944385455.1 uncultured Oscillospiraceae bacterium
TGCATGTGCTACTCCGGCCAGTGCGCCATGAGCGCCCTGATCGGCGGCCGGTCCGGCAACCGGGGCCGCTGTGCCCAGCCCTGCCGCCTGCCCTATGGGATCGATGCCTCTGCCGGAAAAGCCCGGCCCCTGAGCCTGAAGGACAGCTGTCTGGCAGGGGATTTGGAGGAAATGGCGGACATGGGCGTCTCCTGCGTGAAGCTGGAAGGCCGGATGAAGCGGGCGGAGTATGTGGCCGTGGTCACGGGCATCTATGCCCGGCTTCTGGAGGAGGGCCGCGGCCCCACGGCAGAGGAGCAGGCCCAACTGGAGCAGGCTTTCTCCCGTTCCGGCTTTACCGACGACTACTGGCGGGGCCGTCACGGCCCCAAGATGTTCGGAAGCCGTCCGGAGAACGTCCCGGAGCCTGCGGAGCTCTTTGCCGCCGCCCGGGCCGTGTATGAAAAGGACGCCGCCCGGCTGGTGGACGTAGACTTTGCCTGCGCTGTCCGCGCCGGCGCCCCCAGCACCCTTACCGCTCGGGACCGGGACGGCCATGCCGTTACCGTCACCGGACCTGTGCCGGAACCTGCCCGCACCCGGGCCCTCACGGAAGATGAGCTGCGCGCCCGGCTGGAAAAGACCGGCGGAACCGGCTACCGCTGCGCCTCCGCGGAAATCAAGATGGAGGGCGGGCTGTCTCTGCCTGCCAGCGCCATCAACGCGCTGCGCCGGGACGCCCTGGCCGCTCTCACCGCTGCGCGCACCGCGCCCCCGGTGCGGCGGGAGCTGGCGCCGCCTCCTCTGCCGGAGGCGGACTGCGCCGCCCCCGCGCCGGACTTCACTGTGTCTCTCACCGGCCGCTCCCAGCTGACGGAGGCTCTGCTGGACCTCTCTCCCGCCTGGGTCTCTCTGCCCCTGGAGGAACTCTCCCGCCTCTCCGCTCTGCCGGAGTCCGGCGTCCGCTGGGCCGCCGTGCTGCCCCGCGTATGGCGGGACCGGGATGAACCCCAACTGCGCGGCTGGCTGCGCCATGCCCGGGATCTAGGGGTGGGCATCGTGCTGGCGGGAAACCTGGGGCATCTCCCTCTGGCCCGGGATTCCGGACTGGAGATCCGGGGCGACTACGGCCTCAACGTGTTCAATGCCCAGGCCCTGGCATACCTCCGGGAGAAGGGCCTTTCCTCGGCGTGCCTCTCCTTCGAACTCCGCTTTTCTCAGATCCGGGACATGGCCAAGGCGCTGCCTGCGGAAGCCATCGTTTACGGCCGCCTGCCGCTGATGATTACGGAAAACTGTCTGGTGCAGAACCACACCGGCTGCCGCCTGGACCGCGGCGGCCCCGCCGTCCCCGACGGCGCTCCCTGCCGCAGTCCCCACGAGCTGCGGGACCGCACCGGCGCCGCTTTTCCCCTGCTGGGAGCGTACGGTCATCGTACGGAAATCCAGAACAGCCGCCCGCTGTATCTGGCCGACCGTCCCGCCTACCGGCAGCTGGGACTGACCTTTGCCCGGCTGCGCTTTACCACGGAGTCTCCGGAGGAATGTGTCCGGATCTTTCGGGCCTATCGGGAGGGACAAACACCCGATTTTCCCTTCACCCGAGGACTCTACGAGCGGGGTGTGCAGTAAATTTTGATTTCGATTCGTATTATATTTGTTTTATAATACGAAGTATTATCATTTATTGGAGTATCACATGGAAGAGATCAAGGAAATTCAGGTAAAATATCTGGCAGAGGGACTGGAGCCCCTCTGCTATGTGGGCGGGAAGTCCGACTGGATCGACCTGCGGGCCGCGGAGACCGTGAAGCTGAAGGCCGGGGACTTTCGGTTGATCCCCCTGGGGGTAGCCATCGCACTGCCGGAGGGGTATGAAGCCCATATTGTGCCCCGCAGCTCCACATTCCGCAATTACGGCATTTTGCAGACCAACTCCATGGGCGTGGTGGACGGATCCTACCGGGGTGACGGCGACGAGTGGAAAATGCCTGCCTATGCCACCCGGGATGTAACCATCGAGAAAAACGCCCGAATCTGCCAGTTCCGCATCATGCGCAACCAGCCCCGTCTTTCCTTTGCCCGGGTGGAGCATCTGGAGAGTCCGGACCGGGGGGGCTTCGGTTCCACGGGAAAGTGAGGCGCACCGTGGCCAAGATCGTACTGGCCTCCGGCTCTCCCCGCCGCAGGGAGCTGCTGGAGCGCATCGGCATCCGGGACTTTGACATCCGGGTGCCGGAGACGGAGGAGATCTGCCCGGAGGGGCTTTCTCCTCAGGAAACGGTGTCCTATATCTCACGGGAGAAGGCGGAAGCCGCCGCCGCGCTCTGCGCCCCGGACGAGATTGTCATCACCGCCGACACCATGGTCTTTCTGGATGACCGCCGTCTGGGCAAGCCTGCAAACGAGGCGGAGGCTCTGACCATGCTGACGGCTCTTCAGGGCCGCCGTCACACCGTATGTACCGGCGTCACCGTTCAGCAGGGCGGCCGCGCCGTCACGGAATGCGAGACCACGGAGGTCTTTTTCCGCCCCGCCTCCCGGAGCGAGCTTCTGGCCTATATCCGCACCGGAGAGCCCATGGACAAGGCAGGGGCCTACGGCATCCAGGAAAGGGGCGCGCTGCTGGTGGAGGGCATCCGCGGCGATTATTTCAATGTGATGGGCCTGCCGGTGCTGCGCCTGAGCCGGATGCTGGCCCGCTTCGGCGTGGTCCTCCTGGGGGAGGGCGAGGAGGAGAGGACTTGAAGGACTTTCTGAAACACCATGGGCTGTGGGTGCTCTTTGCCGCGGCGGTGATCGCCGTGGCCCTGGCGGTCATGTCCCTTCTCAGCAATACCTCCTCTCCTCTGGTCAACGCCGCAAATGTGCTGGCCTCCCCCTTCCGATCGGCCTATACCGCCGTGGCCACCTGGTTCAACGACAAGCAGAACTATTATAAAGACACCACCGCCCTGGAGGAGGAAAATGCCGCGCTCCGCCGCCGCATCGCGGAGATGGAAGAGGAGGTGCGGCAAGCGGAATCCGACCGTGCGGAAAATGCCCGGCTGCGGGAACTCTTGAATCTGACGGAGCAGCGCCGGGAATTCACCTACGAGGCCGCCTACATCACCGAGCACGCCGTCACCAACTGGACCTCCTCCCTGACGTTGAACAAGGGCACCGCCCACGGCATTGCCGTGGGGGACTGCGTGGTGGACGAGACCCACGCCCTGGTGGGAGTGGTCAGTGTGGCAGGCACCAACTGGTGCACCGTACTGACCATTGTGGACACCGACACCTCTCTGGGCGCCCAGGTGTTCCGCACCAAGGATCTGGGGCTGGCTCAGGGGGACTTCTCCCTGATGGAGGAAGAGCGCCTGCGGCTGGACTATCTCCCGGCAGACTGCCAGCTGCTGGCCGGCGATCTGGTGGAGACCTCGGGCCTGGGCGGCTTCTATCCCTCGGGACTGGTGATCGGATCGGTGGAGTCCGTACAGATGGACGACTCCGGCGCCGCCTCTTACGCCATTCTGGCGCCTCAGGTGGATTTTGATGAATTGACGGAGGTCTTTGTCATCAAGGACTTTGATATCGTGACGTAAGGAGGCCTCGCCGTGCTGGCCAGAAACGAGACGATCTTCAAATGGGCTCTGTACGCCGCGGCGGCCTTTGCCTGTCTTTTGATCCAGTGGGCCGTGCTGCAGCGGTTCACCATCTGGGGCGTGATCCCCTTCCTCTACCCCGCTGTGGCGGCTGTGCCCGCCACCTTTGAAGGTCCCGCGGCCGGGTCTGCCTTTGCACTGGGGATGGGGGTGGTGTGCGACCTGATCCTGCCGGGCAGCGACTGCTTCTATACGCTCGTTTTCCCCCTGGCGGGGCTGTGCGCGGGGCTGCTCTCCCGCAGTGTGCTGCGCAGCAGCATGCTGTGCGCCCTGGTGTCCACCGCCGCCGCTTTTGCACTCACCGGCTTCGGCGGCTGCCTGGAACTGTGGCTCCATGGCCAGAGCGCCTGGCAGGCCGGCGCTTATCTGACACTGCGGGAATTCTGCGTTACAGCCCCTCCCGCCCTGCTGCTCTCTCCCCTGTTCCGGGCCGTATACCAGCGGACCCACCGGGACGAGCGGGCCGCCGAACAAAGGAGATTCTATGGACCGTAAGGAACACCGCCTGCTCCGGCTGGGAATCCTGGGCGGATTTCTCGTCGTTGTGCTGATTTTGTATCTGGGTGTCTTGTATGATACCCAGGTGAACGATTATAATAAATATTTGGCTCAGTCCATCCGCTCTATCGCCCGGGAAGAGAAGGTGGAGGCCTCCCGGGGCATCATTACCGACCGCAACGGCCGGCCCATGGTGTCCAACCGCTCTACGTACAGCCTGACCTTCGACGCCAGCCTCCTGCAGGAGGGCGACGACGAAAATGAGGCGATTCTGCGGCTGATCCAGCTGTGTCAGGCCCGGGGCGTGGCCTGGGTGGACAACCTGCCCATCACCGACACTCAGCCCTTCGCCTACACCGTGGACCAGCTCTCTTCCATCCAGAGGGGGCGGTTTATGACCTATGTGAAATCCCTGCCGGATGCACGGGAGGCACTGGGGAATTATTTTCTTTCCCATCCCGAGGCCACGGGAAGCGCTGAGACCGCTCAATCCATCCTGGCACAGACCGAGCTGGATTCCGACAGCAAGGCCGCCGCTTTGGTGGAATGCCTCACCGCCGACGCATTTTCCGCTCAGCTGCTGGAAAACGCGGGGATTTCCGCGTCCAAATTCCTGGGAATGATGCGCGCCAAGCTGGAGATTCCATCCTATTTCACGTTGGAGGAAGCCCGGCTGGTGATGGGGGTACAGTACGAGCTGTCTCTGCGTAAACTGGATAACTACGACGCTTACATCCTGGCCGAGGACATCGACACCACCTTTATCTCCCTGCTCAGCGACGGCGACTATGCCGGCGCCAAGGTCTCCCGCTCCACCGCCCGGGAATATGAGACGGACTTTGCCGCCCATATTCTGGGCACTGTGGGCCGCCTTCAGGCCAAGGACTGGGATGATCTCAAGGGCAAGGGCTACGATATGGACGACTGGATCGGCCGGGACGGTGTCGAGCTGGCCTTTGAGGAGTACCTCAAGGGCACCGACGGCCGCCGGGTGGTATCCACCAATGCCGAGGGAAAGATCACCGGCGAGTACTACTCCGAGGAACCGGAGCCCGGCAATACCGTGGAGCTGACCATCGACCTGGAGCTTCAGCAGGCTGTGGAGACCTTTCTGGCCCAAACTGTCTCCGAGATGAACCAGGAAGACGGCGACTATGCCCGCGGTGCCGGCGCCGTGGTGGAAAAGGTGGGCACCGGGGAGATTCTGGCTCTGGCCTCCTATCCCACCTTTAATCTTTCCACCTACCGCCAGGACTTCAACGATCTGGCCAACGAGGAGCTCAACCCCGGCAGGCCCCTTTATAACCGCGCCACCCAAGGCACCTATGCCCCCGGCTCCACTCTCAAGCCCCTCTCCGCCGTGGCATCTCTGGAGGCGGGCGCCACTACCACCTCCGAGCGCATCCGCGATACCGGCAAATGGTATTATCCCGGCGATCCCAACGGTTTGGGCACTTACTGCTGGAACCGCAGCGGCCACGGCTGGATGAACGTCACCTCCGCCATTACGAATTCCTGCAACTATTTCTTTGCTGAGATGGGATACCGTCTGGGCATGGATACCCTTCGGGAATACCTTTCCGCCTTCGGTCTGGGTTCCTCCACCGGTATCGAGATCGGCGACTCCGCCGGACTGCTGCCGGAGAACCCGCCCGGTCAGGACCAGGCCCCCTGGGCCGCCTATGGCCAGTCCACCCAACTCTATACTCCCATTCAACTGGCCAACTATATCTCCACCTTGGTTTCCGGCGGCAAGCGCTGTGAGACGCATCTCCTGAAGGCCGTCAAGTCCTACGACAGCGCCCAGGTGCTGGCCGTAGGCAACACCGACCCCGTGGACACCGTCGTCATGCGGGACTCCACCCTTCAGGCGGTGAAGGAAGGCATGCTGGGCTACACCCAGCCCGGCGGCCAGCTCTATTCCTATTTTACCAAATGCGTGGTCACCGCCGGCGCCAAGACCGGCACCGCCCAGCTGGGCGGCGGTCAGACCAATAACGGCGTATTCGTGTGCTTTGCCCCCTATGACGATCCCGAGATCGTGGTCTCCATCGTTATCGAGCGCGGCGGTTCCGGCGCCGCCCTGGCCTCCACCGCCGTGTCCATTCTCAATGCTTATTTTGCCGCTGATGACGTCGGCACCGCCGTCATTGGTGAGAATCAGTTACTTCCGTAACCAGAGGAGCGATATCTATGACCGATCCGTTTCTATTCGACTCCCGCAGCACTCAGTGCAAGGAGCCTTTCGGCGCTGTGTCCTGCGGGCAGCGCGTCACCTTCCGGTGTCGGCCTCTGGCTCGCGAGGCCTTTACCCACTGCGCCCTGGTCCTTTTTCACGAGTTCTCCCACCGCACCCAGGAGGTAGAGCTTTCCTGCCTGGGTCCGGAGGGAGAGCGCGTGTGCTTCGGCGGCACGGTGTCCGCCCCGGAGGAGCCGGAGCTGACCTGGTATTCTTTCCGCTTCTGGCGGGACGACGACACCGGCTGCACCCTTGACAAGACGGGCTACCGCAGCGACGGCGACCTGCGGCCCTGGCAGCTGACCACCTATCGTCCCAGCCACACGCCGGAGTGGTTCGGCGGCGGCGTTACTTACCAAATTTTCCCAGATCGTTTTTGCCGTCTTTCCGTGCCGGATCCCCGGGGACTGGTGGGCAACCGCTGGGTCCACCGGGCCTGGAGCGATCAGCCTGTTTGGAAGCCGGATCCCGACGGCGAAGTGCGCAATCGGGATTTTTTCGGCGGTTCCCTGGCCGGCATTATCTCCAAGCTGGATATGCTGGAAAATCTCGGTGTCACGACACTTTATCTGTGTCCCATTTTTGAGTCCGCCTCCAATCACCGCTACAACACGGCGGATTATACCCGCATTGACCCCATGCTGGGCACGGAGAAGGATTTTGCCACGCTGTGCAGCAAGGCCTGGGAAAGGGGCATCCGTGTGATCCTGGACGGTGTGTTTAACCATACCGGCTCCCAGAGCCTCTATTTCAACGCTGACGGCTTCTATCCCACCTTGGGCGCCGCCCAAAGCCGGGAAAGCCCTTACTATGATTGGTACTCCTTCCATCCCTGGCCCAGCGACTACGATTCCTGGTGGGGTATCCGTACCCTGCCCGCTGTGCGGGAAGACTGTCCCAGCTATGTGGACTATATCATCGACGCTCCGGATTCCATCATCCGCCGCTGGATCGATCTGGGCGCCTCCGGCTGGCGGCTGGACGTTGCCGATGAGCTGCCGGACTGGTTCATTGAGAGGGTCCGCACCGCTGTGGAGGAATCCGACCCAGACGGCATTCTCATTGGCGAAGTGTGGGAGGATGGTTCCAACAAGATCGCGTATTCCCAGCGCCGCCGCTATCTGCTGGGCAGCGAGGTCCATGGCCTGATGAATTACCCCTTCCGCACTGCCCTGCTGGCCTACCTCCAAGGCGGAGGTGCCGAGCAGTTTCTGGACGCCATGGAGACGCTGCGGGAAAATTATCCTCCCGCCTCTTTCTACTCCGCAATGAACTTCCTGGGCACCCACGATACCATGCGCATCCTTACCGCTTTGGGAGCGGATCATACGCCTCCCACCCGCGAGGAGAGGGCTGCCTACCGTCTCTCTCCTGAGGAACGAGCCAAGGGGCTGGCGCTGGTAAAGCTGGCAGCACTGGTGCTCTTTACCTTCCCCGGCAGCCCTACAGTCTATTACGGCGATGAGGCCGGGATGGAGGGATTTGAGGACCCCTTTAACCGAGGCACCTATCCCTGGGGCCGGGAGAACCGTGACCTGATGTCTTTCTTTGCCCTGCTGGGCCGCCTGCGGGGGCGGCGGGAATCCCTGCGCCGCGGCTCCATTACCTGGCTCTGCGCCCAGGGGCCCCTGCTGGCGTTCTCCCGGGAGTTTGCCGGAGAGCGAACAGTCACTGTGGTGAACGCGGACCGGGCGGAGCACACCCTGACCCTTCCCTGGAGCGGCGGAGCTCCGGAAGAGCGGCTTACCGGCACGGTGCTGACACCGAAGGACGGCATCCTTCGTCTGGTCCTGCCTCCCCGCAGCGGAATGCTTCTGAATTCATAAAAAGCGGAGATGTTTCACGTGAAACATCTCCGCTTTTTATGAATTTTCCTGCGAATGCCTTGCAAGCCCCATTCGCCCTTGATATAATAGTGTGCGCTGAATGCTCGTCTGCTGCGCCTTCAGCGCGGACAAGCCTTTTCTTGCCATCTCAGGCAGGCTCTGTGCCCTGAATGGCCCGGCCTTCAGGACTTGGCTGTTTTCCGGCACGGTGGACGCCAGCTGACTCCGCATAGAAAGAAAGTAGGTGCCTTTGTGGCAAAGACCATTGCAATTGTGAATCAGAAGGGCGGTGTCGGCAAGACCACCACCTGCGTAAATCTGGCCGCCGCCCTGACGGAAGCCGGCCGCCGGGTGCTGCTGTGCGACTTTGATCCTCAGGCCAACTCCACTTCGGGCATGGGGGTGGATAAGACCGTCTCCAAGGGGATCTATCAGGTTCTCATCGGCGAGGCTTCCGCCCAGGACGCTCTGGTGCACACTCGCTTCGGCGACGTTCTTCCCTCCAACAAGGCCTTGGCTGGGGCGGGCATTGAGCTGATTTCCATGGAGAACCGGGAATTTCTGCTGCGGGATGCCCTGAGCCAGGTGGCAGAACAATATGACTTTATTTTCATTGACTGCCCGCCCTCCCTGGAGCTGCTGACACTCAACGCTTTGTGCGCTGCTGACGCAATTTTGGTGCCGGTGCAGGGGGAATACTTTGCATTGGAGGGTCTCAGCGACCTGATGAACACTGTACGCATCGTACGCCGCTCCCTGAACCCGGGACTGGAACTGGAGGGCGTGCTGTTGACCATGTTTGACGGCCGCACCAACCTGGCGCTTCAGGTGGCCGAGGAGGTCAAACACTACTTCCCAGGCAAAGTATACGCGACGGTGATCCCCCGGAATGTACGCCTCAGCGAAGCGCCCAGCCACGGAAAACCCATTACCGCATATGACCGTTCCTCCCGGGGCGCGGAGGCCTATACCGCCCTGGCTGCGGAATTTTTGAACAAACAGAGCGCGTGACGCGCCGGAAAGGAGCATCCCAACCATGGCATCCAAAAAGCCCTCTGGACTCGGCCGGGGCCTCGGCGCTCTGCTGGGCGACGACGTGCTTTCCGCCGAGCGCAGCGGCACCCTTTCTCTGCCCATTTCTCAGGTGGAGAGCTGCTCCTCGCAGCCCCGCAAATCCTTTGACGAGGCCTCCCTGGCGGAACTGGCGGATTCCATTCGCCGCCACGGCATTATCCAGCCCCTGACCGTGCGGAAGCTGGCCTCCGGTTACTATCAGATCATTGCCGGTGAGCGCCGTTGGCGGGCCGCGCGGCTGGCAGGGCTTTCCGAGGTTCCGGTGGTGGTCATGGAGGCAGATGACCGCAAAGCTGCCGAGCTGGCCATGATTGAGAACCTGCAGCGGGAGGATCTGAATCCCATGGAAGAAGCCATGGGATTCCACACCCTGATCGAGACATATCACATGACCCAGGAAGAAGCCGCTCAAAGCGTGGGAAAATCCCGCAGCGCCGTGGCCAATGCCTTGCGCTTGCTGGGCCTTGCCCCTGCCGTCAAGGCCATGGTGGAGCGCGGCGACCTCTCTGCCGGCCATGCCAGGGCTTTGCTGCCCCTCTCCCCTGCCCTGCAGGAGACCGCCGCCAACGCAGTATGCTCCGGAGGACTGTCCGTGCGCCAGACAGAGGCCCTGGCCAAGCGTCTGGCAGCAGAGAGAAAAGAACCCGCTGTCAAGACGGCTGGCCCGGATTATGCGGCTGAGGCACAGCGGGATCTGTCGTCCCGGCTTGGGCGCGGCGTACGGATCGTCACCGGGCGGAAAAAGGGCCGGGTGGAGTTGGAATATTACGGAATCGACGATTTGAATGACCTTCTGGAGGCCCTGGCTCTGATCCGGGTGCGGAAAGAAGAGAAAGGACCCACGGTATGAATCTGGAACACAACACCACCGGCTCCGTGCCGGAGGCTTCCGCAGCGGAGCAATCGCCTGCCCAGTCCGCTCCGGCTGTCCCGTCTCCTCAGCCGCAGCCCAATTCCGGCGGGCAGAGCGGCAAGAAGCCGGTGGTGATCTATATTCTGATCCTGTTTCTGGCGGCCTTTCTACTGATGGCCCTGTCCCTGCTGATGCATCAGCGCAGCAATACAGAAGCTCTGGGCCAGCTGCAGAATTCCGTCAACGCCATGCAGGCGGTGCAGGAAACCCAGGACAAGATCATTGGTCTGCAGGAGGAGCTCTCCCAGGCCCGGGAGGAACAGGAGTCCCTGCAGGAGCAGCTGGATGCCTCCCAGGAGAAAATTTTGGATGCGCAAAAGCAGGCAGACGCTCTTCTCGGGCTGTACAGCCTGCAGCAGGCTTATCTCAGTCGGGATTACGACGCCTGCAGTGAGATCCTTCAATCCATGGAGGACCAAGGGCTGCCGCCGCTGCTGTCCGATGAGCCCGGTATAAGCGGCACCACGGCCCCCGCGGAGCGGTATCAGCAGCTGAAGGAAGCTGTTTTGAATCCCTGAACTGTTGTTTCACGTGAAACACACCGGTTATTCCAAATAAAAACCATTTGAGGTGACAACCATGCTGGATATTCGTTTCATCCGGGAGAATCCCGATATCGTCAAGGAAAACATCAAAAAGAAATACCAAGACGCCAAACTGCCCCTGGTGGATCAGGTCATTGAACTGGACGCCAAACGCCGTGCCGCCATTGCCGAGGCCGATCAGCTGCGCTCCAACCGCAACACGCTCTCCAAGCAGATCGGCATGCTGATGGGACAGTCCAAGAAGGACCCCAGCAAGCTGGCGGAGGCTGAAGCGGTGAAGGCCAGGGTAAAGGAGCAGGCAGACCGGCTTGCCGAGCTGGAGAAACAGGAGGCGGAGCTGGAAGCAGCCCTGCACAAGGACCTGCTGCAGATTCCCCAGATCATTGACCCTTCTGTGCCTCTGGGGCCTGATGACTCCTGCAATGTGGAGGTGGAGCGCTTCGGCGAGGCCAAGGTTCCCGACTTCCCCATTCCCTACCACACAGAGATTATGGAATCTTTCAACGGCATTGATCTGGACGCCGCCGGCCGGGTCTCGGGCAACGGCTTTTACTATCTGCTGGGGGACATTGCCCGGCTCCACGAGGCGGTGCTGGCCTACGGCCGGGACTTCATGATCGGCAAAGGATTCACCTACTGCATCCCTCCTTTCATGATCCATGGCAACGTGGTGGAGGGCGTCATGAGCCAGACGGACATGGATGCCATGATGTACAAGATCGAAGGCGAGGACCTCTATCTCATCGGCACCTCCGAGCACTCCATGATCGGCCGGTTCATCGACCAGATTCTCCCCGCCGAAAAGCTGCCCCAGACCCTTACCTCCTACTCCCCCTGCTTCCGCAAGGAAAAGGGCGCCCACGGCATTGAGGAACGGGGCGTCTACCGCATCCATCAGTTCGAAAAGCAGGAGATGATCGTGGTCTGCAAGCCGGAAGAATCCAAAGCGTGGTATGAAAAGCTGTGGCGCTATTCCGTGGAACTCTTCCGCTCCCTGGACATTCCCGTCCGGCAGCTGGAGTGCTGCTCCGGCGACCTGGCGGACCTGAAGGTGAAGTCCTGCGACATCGAGGCCTGGTCTCCCCGGCAGCAGAAGTACTTCGAAGTGTGCTCCTGCTCCAATCTGGGCGACGCTCAGGCCCGCCGCCTGCGCATCCGCTACAAGGACGAAAACGGCAAGATGCAGCTGTGCCACACCCTGAACAACACCTGCGTGGCGCCGCCCCGGATGCTCATCGCTTTTCTGGAGAACAATCTCCAGGCCGACGGCACCGTCCTGATCCCGGAGGTACTGCGTCCCTACATGGGTGGCAAGGACAAGCTGGTCCCCCAAAAGTAAGCTGCGCTCTTATGCGCGAATATACGATTTGTAGTTTTTTTTGAGTTTAATACGAATCGTTGAACCGGTTTCCAGCTAACAGAAAGGAGTGCCGCGATGAAACGTACTTTTTGCGCGATCCTATCGGCCCTAATCCTGTCTGCCGCCGCGATCCCTTGCGCCGCAGCGGATACGGCGATCCACGCCCAGCGGGAATACGCCGGATTCTCCGATGTGTCACAGGACAGCTGGTGCTATGAGGCAGTGAAACTGTGCTATGAAGCAGGATTGATGAACGGCACCACAGATACCACCTTCTCACCTCAGGAGCCGCTCACCGCCGCACAGCTGACGATGCTGGCCGCCCGGCTGTGCGACCTGCGCAGCGGCGGCACCGGCGAGGTCCCAAATCTTCCGGACCTGACACAGTCCTACCTGCGGTTCTACGATGAGGAAGGCAATCTGCTCCGCGCATACACTTTGGCGGACAGTCCGGTATACAACGCTGCACAGAGCGACAGCCTTTTTATTTCTCTCAGTGAGATGTCCGGAGATCCCTCCCTGCCGGAGACATGCATCCTGGAGGTGGGCTTTCCGGACTACTGTACCCTCCGCCGCTATACCGGCCTTCGGGTATCTTATGAAACGGTAAGCGGCACCATGAGCCAGGGTCTTCAGGGCACTGGATACCGGATCTCAGATCCCCAGGTGGCCGCCCGGTGCTTTTTCCTGGGGGACACCCGGGCGGAGACGCTGGCCGTATGGCAGAACGCCTGGTGGTTCCCTGCCGCCTTTTATCTCTCCAGTCAGGGTCTGCTGAATCTCAGCGGAGATCTGATCTATCGGCTGGATCCCCAGGGCCAGCACACCGGTGAATACGATCTGCTCTTTTCCCAGAGTGCCAGTCGAGCCCTGGCCGCCTGGCTGATAGATCTGTCCGCCGGAGAGCTGATTGCCCGCAACGCAGCCGTCTCCATTCCGGACATGGATCCGGACTCCCCTGATACCGCCGCTGCGGTGCGTCTGTATCAGGCCGGCGTCCTCACCGGCGTGGATGCAGCGGGCAACTTTGCTCCCGATGCGTCCCTGACCCGGGCCCAGGCGGCGGTGATTTTTGCCCGGATCCTGGATCCCGGCCTGCGGGTAACGGTGTAATCCGCACACCCCCAACGATATCAAGGAAAGGCAATCGTGCTATGTCCAAAACCAAAGGTTTTTTTGCAGAATTCAAGACCTTCATCGCCCGGGGCAACGTCCTGGATCTGGCGGTGGGCGTCATCATCGGCGGCGCATTCAGCGCCATCACCAATTCACTGGTAAACGACATCATCAACCCCATTTTGGGGATCTTGACCGGAGGCAACGAGGCGCTCTCCGCCCTCTCCTTTCAGCTGCCCGGTGGCGGCGCCATCATGGTGGGGAGCTTCATCAATGCCGTGCTGAACTTTCTTATCATGGCCTTTGCCGTGTTTTGTCTGGTGAAAGTGGTAAACCGACTCCACCGCAGGAAGGAGACCGTCCCTGCCCCGGCGCCCAAGCCCTCCAACGAGGAAGTGCTGCTGGCGGAGATCCGGGACCTCTTGAAGGAGCGGACATAATATGGAGGAAATGGTACCCATCCTGCGGCGGGGCCTCGCTGATCTGGGCCTGCCGGACACCGGAGCAAAAGCGCTGGCCCGATACGGAGCGCTGCTGGCGGAGAAAAATCAGGTGATGAACCTCACCGCCATCACAGATCCGGCGGATATGGCCGCCCTTCATTTTCTGGACAGCGCCGCCCTGCTGACCCTGGCGGACCTGCGGAACAAATCCGTGGCGGACGTCGGCACCGGCGCGGGCTTTCCCGGCCTGCCGCTGCGGATCGTGGAACCGTCTATCCAACTCACCCTGCTGGATGCCCAGAACAAACGGGTGGACTTTTTACGGGAGGTATGCGCCGCCCTGGATCTTCCAGACGTGGTCTGCGTCCATGCCCGTGCGGAGGAGTTTGCCGCAGAGCACCGGGAGTCCTTTGACATCGTGACCTCCCGGGCAGTGGCCAATCTGCGGATGCTCTCGGAGCTGTGCCTGCCCCTGGTAAAACCTGGCGGGTACTTCCTGGCCATGAAATCGGTGGAGTCCGACGCCGAAACCGCGGAGGCTGCCCAGGCTCTGAGGCTGCTGGGAGGACGGCTGGAGCGGGTGGAGGACTACGCCATTCCTGGCACAGAGGTGCGGCACCGACTGCTTTTTATCAAAAAAACGGCTCCTACCCCGAAAAAATACCCCAGACCCTTTGCAAAAATCAAAAAAAATCCGTTATAATGGTAGTACAAAAATTTTGACACGGGAGGCAGACCTGCGATGAACAGACAATGCATTGCGGTGGTGTCCGGCAAAGGCGGCACCGGTAAGACCTCCTTTGCGGCGGGCGTAGGTTCCGCCCTGGCGCTGGGCAAGCGGCGGGTGCTGTGCCTGGACTGCGATGTGGGCCTCCGGAATCTGGACCTGGCTCTTGGATTGACGGACCGGGCGCTGATGGACTTTTCCGACGTGGCCCAGGGCCGCTGCAGCTTGGCGCAGGCCGTGGTGGAGCACCCGGATGTGCCGGGGCTGTTTCTCCTGACCGCCCCGGTGCGCACCCGCCGGTCCCCCGTCACCCGGGAACAGATGATCCGGCTGATGCGTGAGGTCCGGGAACAGTTCGATCTGTGCCTGCTGGACGCGCCGGCGGGCCTGGGCGAGGGCTTCTCCCTGGCCACCTGCGCCGCGGACCGCTGCGTGGT